>JBCCRW010000017.1:0-26988 GCA_039201055.1 Planctomycetota bacterium
AGCGCTTTGTGGCCAACTGCCGCTGTCCAAGTCGCCTTTCAAATAACCGTTGTAGCCACCGTGATGCGTGGCGACGCCCGCAAACACGGTTTGGCTCAACAGCACCTTCATCGTGTGGCCGTCCCAATCACGGGACCATTGTTTCAAGAACGCTTCTTGACGCTCGCCAAGCAAATCCAGGCCCGGCTGATCCAGCACCGATGTATCAAAGTCGTGGTCGATCACATGGTCGGCACGACCGGATCCCGTTTCGACGCGTTCGGGTCCACTCTTCCACTGCCGATCACCCAGGATCGCAAAGCTAACGCCGCCCCACAGCAACGTCCCGTAATAAACACTGATATCCTGCTGGCAAGGTTGCGGATCAAAGGGAGCCGGATGGTGCGATGTGTTGGTGCGATGAACGACGTTGACCATCTTGGCCGGTTCGATGTACCCGCCCTTGCTGGACGCGCCTCCCTTGCTGACCTCCATCGCGCGTCCGCCTTCGCCCCAAATGTTTCCTTGAAAGACATCATGGTCGTCAGGAATACATAGCGTCGGGCGATCGGCCATCGCGTGGCCAAATGCCCAACCGAATTGATAAAATTTGCGAAGATAATTCAAAATCGCTCGGTCGGCGGGCCGACGGATGATGCCGTATCCGCCATGACCTTCATAAAGTTGGTCGCCCGAAAAGTACAGCAAATCGGGATCGACCTTGACCAGGTTGTCGGCGACCGGTGCGTAGGGAAACGCGTAATCGTTTTGGCAGGTCAGCGCGCCCAGCCGTAACGGCCGATCTTTGGGTTCGGCGCGGATGGTGCCCTCACGGTAAAAGGTCTCCGCGTGGTTTCCTTCGCGATCACGCTGGCGAAACACGCAGCGAAACGGAATCGACGTCGTCGCATCCCAATTGGCAATGCGGAACGTCGCGGTAAAGGCATCCGGGTCAAGCTCGGCGACGCCATGGCGAACCCACTTTCCATCACGCTGAAATTCCAATTCGATTTCGCGAGAATCTTGCTGGCCAAGCGGTCCCGTCAGTGCCGTCAAGTTCAGCATCATGCCGTCGGTCGAACGCGAGTCCGAAAGCGTGTACATCGTCCAAAGCAGTGGACCAAAGGCACGTTCGGGGCGCACCGAAATGGCGGAACCCGCAAGCGTCCAATCGCCAAACGCAAAGGATCCAGCGCCGAATTTGGCATCCCCCCGACCGAAATGCTGGACGAGTGCGACGTTGCCCAGCAGCCGCGAACCGGCAACACGATGTTGGACTTCGCCCACAACGTCGCCACTGGCTTGAAGCAGTTTCAAAGTGACCAGGCTTTCCGCATCACCCACGCTGGCTTGAAGATCCAATCGCAGCGGCTGGTCCAGTGATACGTCAACATCGATCGACTTCGGGCCAATAAACAGTTTTTTGCCGGCCGCCGCGTCATTACCAACGATCCCGGCATCCAGCCCGCGGTGGGTGAAGCAATTGGCACGATAGTCTTTGATGTCGCTTTGGATTCCGACACGAAAACCGACCTGGTCAAATTTGCGCTTTTGCACACGCTGGATGTCGACCGCCAGATGAAGGTCGCCGTTTTGGTCGACTTCGTGGATCAGCGAATGCAGGTTTCGTTTGGCACCGCCGGACATGCAAACCGCGCGTCCGGATTCCAACTGCCAATCTTCCATCGGGTTGGCCCAGGTGTTGCCGCTGATGAAAACGCGGTCGGGCGTTTTGGAAAATTCGATCAGCGAATCTTTGTTCGTCGCGGCAGTTTGCGTCGACGATTTCTCCGATGCGATTTCGGCGTCAACGGCGGCCCGCGTCGGCGATGCCAGCGGCATCGAAGCGGCGACACCGCTGGCGGCTGCGGAAATTTGCAACATGCCGCGTCGGCCCAGTCGCGTGGTGCTTGCCGGCGTGTCAGTTTCCGTCGAATGCGATGGCTTGGTCATGATGGGTTTCGGGAATCAGGTGAATCAATCGTTGGATACCGCGGGATGCGTCTGATCCTGCACGATGCATCTGATCCTGCCGGATGCATCGGGCCACGCGTCAGGCGAGCAATTTTGCATCGACTTCTTTGGACGCCGCGTCGATCAATTGTTGGACCAATCGATCGGCTTGGTCGCCCGAAAGGGTCGCGTCTTGTCGCTGTAGTTCGATGGTCATTAACAGACGCTTGGTGCCGGCACCGTCGCGGCCGGGGTCGCGATAGGTTTCTTGATAGTCTAGTCCCGCAAGCGTTTCACCGACCGCTTTGCGGGCGACGCTTTCCAAGTCCGCCCAGCGGACGGATTCCTTGACAACAAAATTCAGATCCCGGCGGATCGACGGGAACGCACTGACGGCCTGCTGTTTGGGCACCAGGTCGGCGGTTTCCAACAGCACCGGTAGCGACAATTCCGCCACATTGACATCGCCGGGAAGCTTGAGTCGTTTCATCAACGCGGCATCCAACCTGCCCATGTACCCGGCCAGCTTTCCATCCAGATGCAATTCCAGCGACGACCCGGGCTGCATGCCATGCACGTCGGCAACTTTGAATTCAACGTTCCCCTGCACGCCCAGCCGCTGGGCCAAGGTCGTCACGGCGCCTTTGAGTCGAAAATAATCGCCGCCGGAGATCAGCCCGATCGCATACTGTTCGGCGGGCAGTGTCGAATTTTCTCCGGCCGGCAAATACACGTGAGCAATTTCAAACAGGTCCGCTTCGATGGACGCCGCACTCCAATTTTTGGCTCGACTTTGCGCCAGCGAGGGAAGCAAACTTCTTCGCAGCGTCCGTGCCCCTTTCAGCATTGGCGTCAACGTTTGCAGGGCCGGTTGGTCCGTCCAAGGGGATACCGCCGCGTCCAACTCGCGCGTCACCACGCTGGGTGTCATCGCTTCGGATAACCCCGCCGACGTCAGCACCGCGCGGATTCGATCGCATGCATCGTCAAAGACTCGTCGACGTGACGGCACAACGGGAATTGGCGAATCTTCGGGAATCTTGTCATAGCCATGGATCCTCGCGATCTCTTCAACCAAATCCGCACCACGGCTCAGGTCATGTCGCCACGTGGGCGGGGTGACCTGAATTCCGCTCGCTTCTTGTTGCAAATCATTGCACCCGAGTTGTGTCAGGATTTGGACACAAGTTTGCGGGTCGATGTCGATCCCCAGGATGCGCGACAAATCCGCCCATTGCAGTTTGATGGGGTCGCGACCAGCAACATCGGGTGCGGTGTCAATCATGCCGCTGGCCAGAGTGCCACCGGCGGTTTCTAAAATCAATTGACAAACTCGCCGTGAAGCCCAATCCAAACCGTGTGGGTCGACGCGTCGCTCGAAGCGATAGCTGGATGGCGAATGCAGCTTGAGTCGCCGCGCGGTGCGGCGGATCGAAAGCGGAGTGAACGTTGCCGCTTCGATCACAATGTCGCGGGTCGCCGAGGTGACCTCGGAATCGGCACCGCCCATCACACCACCAATCGCCTGCGGAGCGCTGGCGTCGGCGATGACACAGGTATCGGTTGTGATTTCGTAGTCGCGATGGTCAATCGCACGCATGGTTTCGCCGGACTTGCCCCGACGAATCACGATTTTTTGATCGGCCAATTTTGCGTAGTCGAACGCGTGCAGCGGGCTGCCGCATTCCATCAACACATAATTGGTCGCATCGACGACGTTGTTGATGGGCTTGTAACCGTCGCGGGAGCCATCGGACTTGGCCTTCCAATAGACCGCTTGCAGATCGCGAATCATCCAATCCGGCGACGGACCGATCGTGACACCGCGAATCAGCCGCGCGGTGTAGCGGGGGCAGGCTTCGATAAAGTCATTTTCCACGGCCAGCGAGGTGTCGATGGCCGGCCCGTTGGCGGGTGGTTGCGGATCGGGTCGCTTGATGGCGCGTCCGTCGAGTGCACCGATTTCGCGGGCCACACCCAAATGTCCCAAACAATCGCCACGATTGCTGGTGACCTCCAAATCAAAAACCGTGTCGCCATCAATTTCAAAGGTGCCCTCATGGTTCAGTCCCGACATGGAAAGGCGATTGGCGAGCGTTTCCGGGTCATCCTGGATCGGCAGATAATTGGCCAACCAGCGAAGCGAAACTAGCATTTCGGGAAGAATCAAAATTCAGGAAGTGGCAAAAAACGTCATTTGATTTTAGCGAGCACCGCCGGTAGCCATAGTGCCGTGGGGTCGCGGTTAAGATTGAAGGGCAACAATTTGTCTTGGGAGTGGGTGATGAAGAACGCGCTGGAACATCGAATCAAAGCGGCGGCGGTCTGTTGGATCGGTCTGTGCATCGTCTTGGCCGGCGGCACACCAACGTTTGCGGCCGAACCCGATGCCGCAACGGTTGCCAAGCGGAAGCGTTTGGAATCCTTTGCGATGCAGCATCCGGGCGACGCGAAACGCGGAGCCAAAATTTTTCGCAGCGAAACCCAAACCAAATGCGTGACCTGCCACCGCGTTGACGGGAAAGGCGGCGTTGTGGGCCCCGATCTTTCAAAGATCGGCGGCAAATTCGACCGAATTCATTTGATCGAATCGTTGCTGGAACCCTCACGGCAAATTGTCGAAGGCTACCAGACGATCAAACTGCGGACCCTTGACGGCGTCGTCCAAAGTGGGGTCGCGACCGAGCACGCAAGCGGCCGAGTCACCATCGTTGATCAAAACGCCAAGTCCTGGGACTTCCAAGCCGATGAAATCGATGCGATGCAGCCCAGTGCGATTTCGACAATGCCCGAGGGGATTTGTGATTCGCTTGACGAGGCGTCGTTTTGTGACCTTGTCGCGTACCTGGAGACGTTGCGAACCGGATCGCCAACCGGATTTGGTGCGGGAACTCGCGGGCCGATCCAACTGGCCGATGGCTTCAACATCCAGACGCTTGCCACGGGGCTGAGCGGTGCGGTGGCCATGGAACTGCTGGCCGACGGGCGAATTCTGGTGGCGGAACAAAACGGGCACGTTCGTGTTGTCAAGGACGGCAAGTTGCTTGACCAACCGATGTTATCGCTGCCGGTGGAATTCAATTGGGAACGCGGCTTGATCGGGTTGACCGTGCATCCCGATTTTCCAGCCCAGCCGTATTTGTATGTCCTGTACGTGACCGACCAACCTTTTTCGAATCATGTGATTAGCCGGTTTCGCGTCGACGGCGATCGTTGCGACCCGGCGTCGGAGCAGATTCTGCTGGCCGGTGACGACCAATCGAAAATGGGCGGCTTCAAGCCCTCGGGACATCAAGGCGGCGGGATGCACTTTGGTCCCGATGGTTGCTTGTACGTTGGCTTGGGCGAACAAACCGCAAAAACACCGGCGCAGCAAATGGACACCTTGCCGGGGAAGATCTTGCGTTTGAACGCCGATGGATCGATTCCCACCGACAATCCATTTTTGGGACAAACTGCGGGCAAGTATCAATCGATCTGGGCCATCGGGTGTCGCAATCCCTTTACGTTCGCATTCGACTCGACCAGCGGCATGATGCTGATTAACGATGTCGGTGGAAAGTTCGAAGAAATCAATCCGGGACGACCGGGGGCCAACTATGGATGGCCCAAAATGGACCACGGTCCGATGAGTAACCCGCAGCAGCATTCATCATCATCAGCAATGTTTACCGGCCCCATCCACTGGTATCCCGAGGCCTCGATTTCCGGCGGCGACTTTGCGCCCGCGACCGCCGGCCCGCTTGCCGGACGATACGTATTCGCGGATTTCGTTCATGGCTGGATTCGACACATTGATCCGCATGCATCGGGTTCACAACAAAATCATGGCATGAATCAGAATCTTGAACCGGAGACCCTGGCCAGTGGACTGCGACGTCCGGTGGACCTGCGAATCGACCGACAGGGCAATGTATTCGTTTTGCTTCGCAACGCCTGGGTGGTCGACGACAAGTTCGCCGGCGGCACGGGGTCGCTCATCAGAATTGGAACCGACCGTCAAACAAAGTAGCTCGCCTCTCCGAGGCGAAACGGAGCATCGCGACAGGATGCGAAGGGCGTGATAGCTAACGGGCGAGAGGGTTAAAAAATTAAGGGGGTTAAAAAATTAGGGCGGGTTGAGAGGTCGAGAGGGTAAAAAGGTTAGGCGGGTTAAAAAGGTTGGGCTCTCGCTTGCTGGGGCAGCAGCCGGATGCGGGTTCAAGTGGAGGTCGGAATCCCACGGGCCAAGGCGTGGCCGTTAAGATTGCGTCGCACGAAATATATGATGCTGAATCATCGCTACGCATGTCAAACCAACTCCAAGTTCGCTGCCCCGCGTGCCAAACGCGTCTTCGAGTCCCTGCCGAGGCTCGGGGGCGACAGGTGAAGTGTCCCAAATGCGGCAAGACACTCAAAATCGCTGCCCGAAAAGAAAACGCCGCAGCGAGTCATCAGGACGCTCCATCGGCGACCCATCCCCAGCCACCGACCGCACAACGTCCCACCACACAACGTCGCACCACACAGCGTCCCAACACTCCGGCACCACTCGACGTCACACCGCCATCCGTTCCGCCCGCAACGGCCCAGACGAAAGACGATTTTGATTGGGATGGAATGCAACTGGCTCCGGTGCAAGGCAAAGTATCGCATCCACCCGGATCAGTCGTTGATCCGCCGGATCAATCCGTCGCACCCGCGGCTTCCAACTTCCCTTCGGCTTCCAACTTCCCTTCGGCTTCCAACTTCTTCGACGCATTGGACTTGCCGCCTGCCCAAAGCGGGACGGTTCAAGCAGCCGGGCGAATGCCGGCAAACCCGATGGCCATCAACCCGCTTTCCGGGCAAGCCGTTGCGATGGGTGACCGACCCACTGCCAAGATCAATTGGCAAAACGTGTTCGCAACGCAACTCAACGAACCACTCGCGAAACATCGGACCACCGCCGGCTACCGGCTGACCATGTCGTTGCTCAGCCTGTTCATGCTGGCAATGCCGCTGGTTTACGTCGGTATCGTTGGCTTGGCAATGTGGTCTTTGTATTACTACACCTTCGAAATTTTTCCGTCGCTATTTGTTACGCCGGGTGTTGGTGGCGGACGACGCCGCGGCCGCGCGATGATTTTTCTGTTGGTGCTCGCGGTCACCCCGATCATTGCCGGCGTAATCGTGATCGTGTTCATGATCAAGCCGATCTTCAGCACCTTGATTGGCTTTCGAGACCCGAGGACGCGGGCGCTGACACGCGAAGGCGAACCCCTGTTGTTTGAATTCGTGGATCGTATTTGTGCGGTGACCGGAGCGCCGACACCGAAGCGAATTGAAGTGGACGCCAATGTCAACGCGAGTGCATCGCTGGGGGCGGGATTGAAAGCACTGTTTGGCAAGGAGCTGGTGTTGACGATCGGTGTCCCCTTGATCTCCGGGTTGAACACTCGGCAATTTGCCGGCGTTTTAGCACACGAATTTGGTCATTTTTCGCAGGGGGCGGGGATGCGAGCCCAGATCATCATCATGGCCATCAATCAATGGTTTTACAAAATGGTGTTCCTCCGCGACGATCTCGACGAGATGCTCGACGATGCCATTGAGGACAGCGAAAGCGCGTTTGTTATTGTGCTTTTGATTGGCAAATTCTGCGTGACCATCGTGCGCGGGATTCTTTGGTGTTTGATGGTGATCGCGCAACTGGTCAGCAGCGTTTTCAGCAGGCAAATGGAATTTGATGCCGATCGCTATGAAATGGAGTTGGTTGGATCACCGACCTTTGCGTCCACCGGACGTGAAATGCATATGCTCAATGCCGCCGGCAATCGTGCGTCCGATGCGATGTCGCGATTGATCGATCGCGCCGTCATGATCGACGATTTTCCTCGCATGGTTCAGCTTTGTCGGGACCAGATGACCCCCGAGCAACGTCAAACGGTCGAACGTGAGATTGCGGACGCGACGACGGGTTTTTTTGATTCGCATCCGAGCACGCGGCAACGCATCGAGGCCGCTGAAAAACGAGCCGCGGCAGGCGTCTTCGATGTGGAACGTCCCGCCCGAGACTTGCTGAACCATTACCATTCACTTTGCCGGAACATGACCCAGGACCTGTATCGCAACGCGGTGGGGCGGATGATTGATCCAGGTGAACTCCAGCCCGTTGAACGACACCTACATGAAGTGCTCCAGCAATCGCGTTGATCCCACCCCATGATGGAGATCTTCGTCGCACCCTATCTCGCGGTGTCGGCAGGTGCTGTGAACGCCAGCGTGCTCTCCGCTTGGAGGAAACAAGCCGGAGGATATGGCGCGACCCATTTATGGGCGACTGGCAGCGACGCGATGGATGTTCCGGGTATCGCCGCGCGTCGCCCGCCCGGGCTGCGTCAATTGTCCAGTGGGCGTAGCCAAGACGACGGGTGCGACGTGCGGTTGGGGGTTAAAAAATTAAGGGGTTAAAAAATTAGTGTGTCATCTATTCGAGTGTGTGGCGCACGCTTAGAGTCGGTCAGCTATCGGTTGGCTGCCAAACGAAAAAACGGTCTAGCCGCAGCAGAGAATTAGTTGGTGACAATCATCCCAAATCGCCGCAAATCACCGCTGCTTTAATTTTTTAACCCCCCTAATTTTTTAACCCATCGTCCTTTCGAGACTCTCATTGGCCGAGTGTCCGGGCTTGCCGAGCAACAAGCATTCCGGTGTGCTGTTATTCAATTTGACCCAACTGGCAAGCTGATCCTTGCGTTGATGCCGCCCCATGATGGAGATCTTTGTCGCACCCTATCTCGCGGTGTCGGCAGGCATTGGTTACGCGGTCTTTGGGCCGCTGCTTCCGTCCGATGAATTCGATTCGCTAAAGCTCAGTCAGCTCAACACGATCGATTTGATCGCGATCATGTTTCCGATCAGCCTGTTTTTTGCTTTGTGCAATTGGCTTGTCCCTGATGACGGAGTGCGCGCTTCAGTGGTCCTTTCCGCATTTTTGTCCACGGTCGTGTACGCCTGCTGTGCCCTAGCACTCGGCTTGTACCTGTTGCCGGAATCGATTTCAGTCGCCGCGCACAAACGATCGATCATCATTGGGATCGTCGCCCCGTTCGGGCTGCTTTTGGCGATCGGCTGGATCGGGCCGCTGATTTGGGCCATCAGCTATTCGACGATCTATCTGGTGCCGGCCACGGTTGCGATTGTCATCGCGACGTCGGCACTGCGCTTGATGACGCTGTGGGCGATCTCCAGGTAGGTCATAGGTCATAGGTCGAATGCTCTTCCAAATGACAAATGGCTTATGACAAATGACCTATGAAAAATCGACCGCTTCTGGCTGGCTTGAAATCCGGCAGGAATAGGTCATAGGTCATCCCCCGTTCTTCCGCGTTCTGGCCAGCGGCGGCTATTTCAGCCTCGAAAGACCTTGAGTGCGGCCCGCTGATTGCCTTTGGTGGTGCCCTGCATCGCGGCAGTGATCAACTTTTCCCACATTTGTAGGGTCTTTCGTTGGCCCGCCGCGGTGCGTTGTCGTTGTCCCGCGATGACGATCACCACATCACGAAGGCTTGCCTGGCGGTATGCCCAAGCGATGGCGTCGCAGGGCGATGCGACCCAGCGTTGCGCCGCGGCATGTCGCGTGCCATCCACCACCGCGTGGGCGGCGGCCAAAAATTCGCCATCGCCATCCGGAGTCGAGGTGAGCACGATGTTCGCAGCATGGCGTTCCAATTGGGTGCCGAGCATTTGCAAATCCGCGTCGCCTGAATCAATCGCGGCGACGACCCAGACGTTTTCGACATCGCTTTGGTCCCGGTAATCACGAATCAGTCGGGCGGCACGCGTGGCATCGCCGGCGACGTCCAAAATGATCGGAGCCGATTGTCCATCGGTCATGCGTTGATCGCGACCGGGCAATTGGCGCAGGCCACCGAGGGATTCGGCGATCTGGTGCAGCGGCGCCGACAGCAAGGTTCCCACGCAAGCCGCGGCGGCGTGATTCATCGCGTTGCGTGATCCGGTGAGCGCCGTTTCCAACACGGCCGTTTCGTTTTGCCGCGTCAGCAGCAGCGTTGCCAGCCCGCCGGATTCTTCGGCCACGCCAATGGAAACATCGGCCGCGCCGAAGCCGTATGCGATTGTCGCCACGTCGGTGTCGATTGCCGAGCTTAGCTTGGGATCGTTGGGAATGATCACGACGCCATCGGGGGCGAGTCGTTCGAGAGCGGTGTCCAGTGGGTGGGGGCCGAAGGTTTTCGGAGCACTCGCCGGGCCGGTGACCACAAGCATGTCCCACTGGAGCGTCGCCAGCGCGCCGCAGCCGGCTTGGTCCTCGGGAATTTCAATCACGGCGATTTGGCACGCCTGGTTGGCCGCGTGATCCAAACGGCGAAACAGCCCCGGCCCGTTGGCTTGCGGCCGGCTGCTGGTTTTTTGAGTGCTGGTTTTTTGCGTGCAACCCCAACCGTGTCCCAAATCGGTTTCGTAGGCGACCGAAAGTCCCAGATCGCGCAGCAGTTTGGCGATCAGCAGGGCGGTGGTGGTTTTCCCGGCCGATCCGAGCACTCCGATGGTCAACAAACGGGTGTCGGGTCGTCCCAGGCGTTTCCGTTCAATGACACAGGCGGTGTGCAGCGCGTCGCGGACCAGCGTTTGCGGCATCGACGTCGGTAAAAGCATCTCGGTCAAAATTCCCGCGACTTGATGGGCCTGGCACCATTGCAGAAACGCCTCGGGGTTGTCGGTGCCCGCTGAAAAGGCCGCAAGCATCGGCCCGGCAAGATCGTCGGTATCGCAATCCATCGACGCGACAGGCAGGTGTGGCAGTTTGTCCAGCGATCGACGCATCGAGCCGGATGCGGTTGCCGGGCGAGCCATTTGACGCGGTTTGGCATTTTTTTGCCCCGGCTTGGCGGCGTTTTGACCCGGCTTGGACTGCAGAAAACCGTCAGAAACTTCCGCTGAAGGAGATTTTTGCGGAAAAACCGCGTCAAGCGTTGTTAGTTCCGCAGATTTTTGACGTGAAGGGGGTGTCGCTTGACGAGCAGAGGACGGGGGCGATTGAGCCGACAGCGGATAGGTGCGGACGTCGTGCCACATTGTTTTGGCCTCCATGCCAAGAAATCACGGTTCCTTTGTTTCGATTCGACGCCACACATCGTGTTTGACGCCTCCTCGGTTCGCGATCCTGAATTGATTCCATCTATTCAAATCGGTCAAGACGAATTTTTTGTCGCCAAATGTGACCGTTGTGCATGGGTTGGAAGCTCATCACTTCTTTCCAACAAAAGTCATTTTGCCGCGAAGACCGCCTGCGCCGTTCCACAAAGCCTTTGCCGGCGGGGCGTGTGAGCTTGAAAGGGGCACGTCGACGGCCGATGACCAACTGCAACGCAATGTCACAAACATGCTAGATTTTGGCCGTGAATTTGCCCCCCCACTTTGGTCAAGTGGATTAGACGGAACTTGTACTGCAAAATTCGTCTCGAAATTTTGGGCACGCACACACTTTCGCTCGGTTGCGAAACCTAGATTAGAGGTACGCCGCTATCCGAGCATTGGAATTTCTAAATTGAACATCCTCGTAATCGACGAAGCACCGGTGATCCACGCCGGGGTCTCGGCGTTGCTGACGGATCGCTTTGGCGCTACCGTCCATGGCACCGGAGAGATCGATGAGGTCCAGCGACTGCTGAACGCGCATCGCTTCGACGCCATCATTGCAGACGTACGCATCGAAAATCACGACGCGTACGCGATTTTGAATCGCAACTTTGAGCGTGGAAGCTGTCCTCCCCTGATTGTCTACACGTCGCTTAACAGTCCGACGTTTATCGCACGCGGGCTGGCCTTTGGCATGAACGACTATATCCTCAAAACCGATCCGGCCGACAGGTTGGCCGACAGCATCGGTCGGCTTCGCGAGGGGCACCCACCACAGTGGGGCAAGCACATCGAACGGGTGCGGCATTTGACCCAGCCCCGAGCCAGCGAAACGCTCCCTAGCGATTTTCCACTGTCCGAACGCGAAGCCCAGGTGCTCCGGCACATCGGCCTGGGACTGTCGAATAAGGAAATTGCCGCTTCGCTGTCGATCTCCGTCGAAACGGTCAAGGAACACGTTCAAAACGTATTGCGGAAGATCGGGGCCAACGACCGCACCGAAGCCGCCGTCAAGGCCGTTAAGGGCGGGCTGCTGGACTAACCTGGCCGGCGCAGGCGAACCGCCACGCATACCTCCACCTTGTTGCGGGCCAGTTGTTTGACGCGAATCTCTTCGGGCTCCCAGGTTTCGATCCGCTGGATCCAGCGCTCAATCTGGGCGACCTGGTGATAGCCGCCCAGCTTCAAGGTGATGATCGCCCCCCGCAGCGTGCGTGTGGGGTGCGTGACCACGTTTTCAACCGTCGTCAAAGTCTGGTCCGGTCGCACGTTGGAATCGACCAACAACCAATCGGCACCGGCGTAGATCGAGCGTTTTAGATCGCCACCGCGTGCGCGGAGGTGACGAAAGCGTTTGTGCCGCGTGATCCGCGGGTCCATCTCGGCCGGATCGATGCCGATCACGTGCAAGCCTTGTTCGAGCAGAAACCCGCAGGCACCGCCGGGCGCGCTGCCGATTTCCACCGCTGTGTCGCCGGCTTGCAAATCAAATTCGGCGAAAGCGATCGCTTCGGCCGCCTTGAAATACGCGCGGCTGATCGGTTTGTATTTCGGTGCAATCGGTTGCACGCCGCCGGGCCAACGTCCATGCACATCCAACGCCCGGTGCATCCCCACCATCCAATGGTCCGGCGCAACCAACACGACATCCAGCACGTCGCGCCATGGCTCGACAATCCGATTGGGGGATTCATGAACGATCCGATCGGCCAGGCGAAGCTGGACCGCGTCGGCAATCATCTTGCTCAGCTCGTCCACGCCCGGCTCGAAATCGAATTTGCCGATGGGATGGCGGTCGCGAGGAAAAACGTGCAACGCCTCCAACGGCTTGCCCTCACGTTGCCGGATCATGGGGTGTTGGTCGACGATTTTGACCAATTGATCGAGCAATTCGTTGCCATCGGGACGGTTCAATTCCCCGTCGGCGGGTTTCGGTAAACGGCATTGTCCCAGCGACGTCATGGCCGTGCGAATAAACGTTCCGCTGGGGGGCGCCTGGTTGGGCCGATCATGCTTTGCGGTCACCAAACCGGGCCGCGAGAACGCGAGCCGCCATCCGCCATCACGCAGCTGCGTCTTGATCGCCGCCTCGGCCCCATGAGCACACACCATCATCGCGAAGGACGCGTCATTCATCGGCTCGTTCACGCCACTGCTGGGAAACTTCCGCAACCATCCCGCGCAGCTTGGGCAACAATCGCATCGCGTTTTGTTGATAGATTTTTTTCAGGACATCCGCGGGCAGCCCGACGCCATCGATTCGCCATAAGCCCTGCGGCGGCGGGTCCTTTTCGCTGTAATCGAACGATTCGTCAAAGGTTTGCAGAAACCGCCAATAGGCGCGAAGTCGCTTTTCCGGCCAGGGCCCATCGGTGCCAAAGAGCACGCGGTCTTGGTATCGAATCAAAAATTTCCGTGCTTCGCGATCCTGACGTCCGAGTTCCGAAATGCGCGAGGAGAATTCGACCCACAAATTTGGATATTGATCCAACCACTGGCCAACGACCTTGAGGTTTTCCGGGTTGCCAGCAACATGGGCACCGATGAATTGCGTTTGGGGATGCTTTTCAATGACGCGATTGCGAGCGTCCAACAGGGCTTGGCGACTTGGAAATTCCGGCGCCGCGAAACTCCAATCCGGATGGCGACTGAGTTCTTCCCAGCGTTCGTTGTTGGGGTCAATCGGATCAAAGAATGCGGCCGGATCGCCGGTGTGAATGATCACCGGTAGCTTCAAATCGCCGCACGCCTTCCAAATCGGATCAAAACGCGGGTCATCGATGCGAATAAAACTTCCATCGCGATTGCGATGCCCCAATCCGAATTGTTTGAAAAATTTGACGCCACTGACCAGCCCCTTTTTCTTGGCGTCGGCCAGTTGCTCGGCAACAAGCTTGGGCCAACCGGGGCGGTTGCAGGCCCAGGTTTCCGGACGATTGCTGTCGCCCGGGCCACGCCAATCCAAATGCGTGAACACCAGAAAGCGATTGGGATACGACTGCGTCAAAAACCGATGGTGCTCCGCCAGCGTGCTGCCCAATTTTCCATCCAGCGAGACGCAGACGGCGATGCGATTTCGATCCATCGTGTCGACAAAGTCTTCGAGAGCTTGCCGGTTGCCCCGCTGGCGAAACAAGAAATGCGTGTGCACGTCGACGCATGGAAACCGCGCCGATCGAGGTGTGTGGTCGGGAAGGACGACTTTTTGCACCGGCCGAAATTCGCGGACGGACAAATCACGACCGTCACGACCATCCATCAGCGACGGGTCTTGCTTGTTTTCGGTTCCGTTGGAACCGGAAACTTTGGAAGTGCTTGAATGGGGCGGTGTCGATTTGGAATCTTGCGCGACAGTCGACCCCGCCGCCAGGATCAGCGAATCAACCAGCAACGAAAGCGCAATCCGTGTCCAGAGGGACGGACGGGCGACGTTCTTCCGCTTCACGACGGTGATCCGCTTGCGGGTTACACTATGGATCATCTTGGGGGGAGGATTTGACTGCTTGAGTGTGACATCGGATGACATCCATGGATGATCAGCGTACTGAACAGCAGTCCGATACGGGACGGGCGTTGAGCCGCGATTTGTCCAAGATTGCCGAACGGCCGCCTGCCGAAATACCCGGCTACCATTTGGATGAATTTATTGGCGCCGGAGCGTTTGGCCAGATCTGGGCCGCCAAGGATTTGAACACCGGGCGCCGCGTCGCCGTCAAATTTTACCTGCACCGCGGCGGCGTCAATTGGAGTTTGCTTTCCCGGGAAGTCAAAAGCTTGGTGCAGCTATCGGCCGACCGTTCGGTCGTTCAAGTACTCGAGGTGGGTTGGGACGCCGACCCGCCGTATTACATCATGGAATGGGTCGCCGGCGGATCACTGGAGGATCGGCTTCGTGAACGGCCGCGATTTGCAATCGACGATGCCGTTGCCATGTTTCGGCAAATTTGCGTGGGTTTGAACCATTGTCACGGCAAAGGCGTTTTGCACTGCGATCTGAAACCCGCCAACGTTTTATTGGGCGACGATGACGAACCGCGGCTGACCGATTTTGGGCAAAGTCGTCTGACCCAGGAACAAACGCCAGCCCTGGGCACGTTGTTTTATATGGCGCCCGAACAAGCCGATCTGAATGCCGTTCCCGACACACGCTGGGACGTCTACGCCGCCGGCGCGATTTTGTATCGCATGTTGACCGGCAGCGCGCCGCATCGCGATTCGATCACGCTGGGGCGTATTGAAAGTGCGTCCACAATCCGTGGCCGACTGGAAACGTATCGCGAATCGATCCATGACAGCCCGCCGCCGACACAGCATATGGAAACCCGCGGCATCGATCGGGCGTTGACACAAATTTTATCACGTTGTTTGGCTTCCGATCCCGCCGACCGCTATGCCAATGTCCAACAAATTCTGAATGACCTGCGGCGCCGCGATGCCGCGCGGGCGCGCCGGCCGTTGGTTATTCTGGGGATTGTCGGACCACTCTTGCTGTTGGCCACGACGACGATCTTTGCCAGCCGCGCGATTGCGACCGCCAGCGATCAAACCATCGAAGCGCTGCAGGCCGAGGCGCGAACCAGCAACCAAATGGCGGCGTTGTATGCGGCGCGATCTCTGGAAGCCCAGCTGGATCAATACTTCGATTTGATTCGTAGCGAATCGCAGCGAACGCCGCTGCGTGAATCGCTTCGTCGTACGTTGACGGACGATGGCGTCGCTCGGCAACTGGACGCGATTGCCAACGAGCGTTCACCGGCGGCAACCAGTGGATCGCTGCCGGCACGCGAGCAACTTTTGGATCAAGAATCTCGCATCGATCTGGACGAGTACCTGGCCGATCGTTTGGCGACGTACCAGGAAAGTGGTAGCGGTGGTCGCCGACCGGTGTTGGCGTCGATGTTTATTACCGACGCCAAGGGCACAATCGTCGCCATCGCGTACGACAACGCCGTCGCGCGGGCGGTCAGTAGCGCGGGCCGCAACTATGCCTATCGAACGTATTTCCATGGTGGCAAAGAAGATCTTGACGCCCGCAACGTGACCATCGGCGACGTGCCACCGCTGCAACGAACGCATTTGTCGTCGGCGTTTAAGTCGACGGCGACGAAGTTGTGGAAGGTCGCCGTCAGCACGCCGATTTCGCTGGTTGTGGATCGTGAATCCGGAGCGGAGGAAAAAATCGACGCGTTGTTCGTTGCCACAATCAATCTGACCGAACTCGATTTATTGCAAAGCGACGCGTCCCGCGACCATGTCGCCGTCGTCGTCGAAGCCCGCGCCGGAAAATCGCGCGGCTCCGTGCTGCAACACCCCGCGATGCAAGCGTGGACAAGACAGCAGAACCGCGAAGCCTTGGGCCAGGATTACCGGATCGAAGCCGATTTGTTGGACCGCTTGACCGCCGGCGGTCACGAAACGTACGCCGACCCGTTGGCCGAGACGGAAGATTCGGGCATCTATGACGGCACTTGGATCGCCACCATCCAGGCAGTCCGCTTGCCCCGCGTCGACCTGGACGACGATCAGGCCGAAGAGCAGGCCGATCTGCTGGTGCTGGTGCAATATCGGCTCAGCAAGATTCTCGCTCCGGTCGAACAACTCAAGACGACGCTGTTCTATGAAGGCGCGGCGACGGTGGTTTCGATTTTGGTGGTGACGTTGGCGTTGTGGTATTTCGTGCGACGCGTCGGCACGGGTGGACGTCATGCTCGCCGGTCGGCGGCGATGTCGCCCGACATGGAAGAAACGCTGGACGTGACTTAGCTGGGACTTAGCGGGACAGCGCCAGTTTGGAACCGTTGGGAAAAAACGGCTACTTCTGCTTTGCGAATTGCTCGCGGTATCGCTTCAAGATTTCGCCAAGCGGCTTCTTTTGTTCCTCCGGTGCCGCCTGGACCGCCCGCTCCTGGAACGCGATCGCCTGCTTCAAGCGACCATCAAATTCACACATCAAAGCCAAGCAGTAATTATAGACGGGCTGCTGTTCGGGCTCGATTTTTGACGCCAGCTTTTCGAGTTGAGCGGCGGTTTCGCGAGGCAATGGACCGAGCTTTTTGCCGTCGCGAAAAACCGGTTCCAGCGACAGCCCAAAACGAATCAATTCCAAGGGCTGGTCCTTGACCGATCGCATCTTTTCCAAAAAGTAATCATATGTCGCTTTGCCGGCTTTACCCGATGACAAACGCAAGCTGGCACCCGTCGCAATCCACCGCTCCCGTTGTGCGGAACGGTTGCCGTTTGTCTCACCGGTTGCCAACGATTGCACCCGCATGTCGACCAAGCCGATTGCCCCGGCGAAGTCTTCTTTGGCAAGCAACGCGTCAATGCGTTTGCTGATGCTTTCGTCCAAGCGTTGTGTGTCCCAAACCTGCTTGAATCGCTCGCGTTCCCATTTGTCATCGACAATCAATTGCAAGGGCTGTTCCAGCAAGCCCGGGTGACCGATCCATTCAATCAAGCCGGTCTTGCCAACGATAAACGCGATGGGAATGCCCGAAATGCCCGACGCCTTGACGTAATCGTCGTGAGCGCTGCGATCCGGGTCCGCCGTCAAACAATACACCGAAGTGATTTCGGCGATCATCGTCTCCGGTGCACGCGGGTGTTTGAGTGCCAACAGTTGCTTGACTTCATCGACGGTTTCATCCGTGATGCTGATGATTTGGACATTGTCGCGGCGATGCTTTTGTTGCAAATTGGCGATGGTGGGCATTTCCAGGACGCATTGCGCGCACCACGTCGCCCAAAATTCGACAACGTAAACATTCCCTTTTGCAAATTTTTCGAGCGGCTTGAAACGCCCGTTGCCATCCTGGATCCAATGCTCGATATCCAACGCCGGTGCGGGCATGCCAATCGCCAGCGACGCCGCGGATTCGGATTCAATTTGCTGCAAAAGATCGGCATTTTCCTGGGCCACGGCAAGGCGTGGATGAACAATGGCGGTCCCGGATGCAAAAACGACCGCGATGAAAGTCATCGCGATGGGAGCAAGACGACGACATGCCGATGGGCGAATCATGAATGAGACAAAAGGAAGATGGCGGAATGAAATCAATACGCCGGTGCAGTATAAATCGAGACGTCGGGAACCCGACCGTGATTTCCGCTTCCTTTGCCCGATTGGTGGATTGATAACTTGAGCACCCGCGTCCTTTTTGTGTGTATGGGCAATATTTGTCGCAGTCCCGCAGGCGAAGGTATTTTGGATCAACAGGCCCGAAAAGTGGGCTTGGATTTGCACGTGGATTCGGCGGGTACCCATGACTACCACGTCGGCGGCCCCGCCAACGCGACGATGCGAAAGATCGCGGCCGCCCGAGGTTATTCGCTGACCAGCATCGCGCGACAGGTCACCGAGGCGGATTTACGACCGGGGTGCTTCGATTTGGTCTTGGCCATGGATCGCGATAATTTATCGATCCTACGGTCCATGCAAGGTGGCCAATCCAGTCACGTGCGTTTGTTTAGCGACTTCACCGGCGACGATTGGCCCACCGACGTGCCCGATCCGTATTACGGCGGCGAGGACGGTTTCGGATACGTGATCGATATGATCGAGGCGGGATGTCCCGCGTTGATCGAGCACCTTCGCCAGGGAAGCGAAGACTAGCGACGCGGCGTGAAGATCTTTCGCGTTCGATCGGGCTGGTAATCACTGGCGATTGGCAGCGGCGACTGCTTTACGGTCAATCCGTCGCCCACCAATCCGTCGCCCATCGCCGGCGGCAGCGAAGCTTCATCGTTGGCATAGACCATGGCATCGGGATGCGTTTGAGCGGCACCCAGATGGTAATCGCGATTCAGCGCACCGCCGCCGCCTTCGCAACCACAAACGTTGGCCGATCCGCAACCATCACAGGACGCTGCGACGCCCAGCGTGCCACAGCCGGCATCGCACGTGGTGCCACAGCCGCCATCGCAAGATGCGGAATTGCAATCGCCACAAGCGGCGTACCGGCGATAGCCCCACAGCGACGGGAAGCCCGTAAAGACGCCGCGGCATTTGCCACAAGATTGACCGTTGTAGTTCCCGCAGTGGTCGCAGGGATCGCAGCAATCGGCCGGTTCGTTGATCCATGGATCGACGTACAGTTCGCCACAACCGTCGCAGCTTTCGCTGCCGCCGCATTGGTTGAATGCCAGTGGTCCGCACGCGTCGGGGCCACAGGCCATGGGGCCAACGCAGCCACTGGCGCCCAGCAGCATCAGGGTAACGATTGTGAAACTGGCAAGCAGGGAGGGCTTGTTCATCGAAACGGGAGCCGGTAACGACAGCGAAGAGCGCCCACACCCACCCGGGCACGGGACCGCTACATTCGGTATCGGCGGTCCAGCCGGCAAACTTGACCCAGGCGTCAGAAATTCGTCACACCGCTTCCGGAGTCAAAAAACAAAGTAGCTCGCCTCTCCGAGGCGAAGAAGACCGCCCCAACCAGTAGCTGTCGTTCGCCAGAACACGGAATCGTGTAGCCGTTGTTCGCCAGAACACGGAACGCCAACGATTTCCAGCTGCTGAGCGAAAGCCGACTACCCGCGCTGGATTCAATCGCGAAGCGATGGCAGGTTGTAGCCCCGGACGTCAGTCCGGGGAACCGAATGGCAGAATCACAACAAGTCGCGAAACGACGACAGGACGAGGATGCTGGGTGCCGCCGGTTGCATGGTTAAAGAACACCTGCCGTCGCTTTGCGACTTTTAATCGCTGGCTGGCGGACCCCGGACTCGCGTCCAGGGCTAAAACCTGCCGTGCCTTCGGCACCGGACTCCGTGTTCTGGCGACGTCTACGTTCGGTGAACGACGGGAACCAAACTCTAGCGAAACAGCGTTCCGGTGGTTGGCAACGGACTGCCCTGGCTGTTGCTGGTGGGCACCAATTCCTGGGCGCGGATGCCACGTTGGCTGGGCGATCGCCGCGGCGGATCGCTAGTCATCGAACCGACGGTTCCCATCGCGATCCGTGTCGGCGTGTACCCGCTGGCGATCGAGGCGGCCGGCGGCTGAATTTGTTCGTTAGCCGATAACGGACGCAATCGAGAGGCGATCGCGTTGGTCGCCGCGCCGGGTTGTGGTAGTGATTTTGGCGCGACCTTGCCGACAAAACGCAGTTCCGTTTGCTGCTCGGTTTTCCAACTGGTCCTTTGCGTCGGTTCCTCCACAACTCGCGTCTCCGCCACCCACTCGCTCCGTGTTTGGCGGTTTTCCACCACCTCGGTCCGCGGCTGAAAACGCGTTCGCGAAACGTGGTGATACGCGATGGTGGGCTGGGTGAAGGGATTCCAACGTCCGTGCACGCGGGGTTCCCAGTGGTGTTCCACAACGGGCGTATAAACGGTTCGCGTCGCCGGCGTGGTCGTCGTGACCAAACGCGGTGTGTAGGTCGTTTGATTACGACGTTCCATTTTGGTTTCGATCACCGGCCGAGTCACCTGTGTGACCACTTTTTGATAGGCGTTGCCGTCCGGGTCCACGACGTACTGGCTGGCATCTTGCGCGAAAGCGCAGCCGATTGGTGCTGCCCAAGCACCCATCATCAACAAGCTGGCTGCGATAGAAAGCCCGACGGTCTGACGCTGCAAAAATGAAACGCCGAACGGGGCAACCGAAGAAGAGAACCGATTCATGGCAATCCCTCGCCTTGGATGGTCGTGCGGTTGTAAATGGGGCCGGACAAAAAGCGCGGGCGTCCTTGCCTGACTTCGATCGGCCTCTTTGCAGTTGTCGGCCAATCGGTGGCTGGGCGTCGAACAAGTTCCCGCAAAAAACGGAAATTCACAGCGGGCGTGAAACTGTCGCCCGTTCCAGCAACCAAACCAGCGCCCGAGCAATGGCGCGATTCTGCTCGGGACTGACCAATTCGTGATGATCCAGCCCCTGCAGCACGACTTTTTCATGCGGGCCGTCGTGCCACATCAGCACCCGATCCTGGTATTCCGGTGGGACCAAGCGATCGGCACCACTTTGCACCAGTACCAAAGGCCGCTTCACATGCGGCGTGGTGACGCTCAAATCCATCGCCGGCGGCAACGAATCGATGACCGGCTGCATCAGGCGACGTCCCGGATAACGCTCGGCGATTCGCCCCACGACATCGCGAAGCGGTGGCGGATTTTTCAAGACAATGCCATCAATCGGGCACTCGGCGGCAAGCGTCTTGGCCACGTGCATCGCGACGCAGCAACCCAATGAGTTTCCCAGCAGCCAAATCGGCGGCTGGCCACCGGTTCGCTGGACAACCGAATCGACGTAGTCGATGGCCGCGGGACCCATTCGATTCAAACTGGCGCGATGCCCACTGCCGCCATACCCGGGCGGATTCCAGCTCCACACATCCCAGGCGTCCCCGGCGATCAAGTCCGCGGGAAAACGACCGGCACGTTCACCGCGACCGGCGGTTCCGGGGAACTTGATGATCAAGCGTGGCGGCGAAACGTCATGATGTTCCCGAATGCCCCGATGAAAAAAGGCCTCAAGCGGTTTTCCATCATGTTCAAAATCGATCCGCTGACCGCCCGTCAAAGCAACCGGGTGTCGGGTCGGCCGGAGAATACAGCGGTCCAGGATGCGTCTGCGGATCGCCGTGATCACGAGGCATCGTTGCGGATCGTCGCGACCGTTGTTGCCGCCGCTTGTGTCTTGGTGGTTCGGGTTGTCGCGTCGGCGGTGCCCTGGCCCTGGACCTCAGACTGGCCCTGAACCTCAGACTGGCCCTGAACCTCCGACTTCCCCTGAACCTCCGACTTCCCCTGAACCTCCGACTTCCCCTGGACCCAGGTGACTTCGCCATCGACTTCACGCACGCGGAACGCTTCACGCTCGCCGCCCGGCCAGACCACGCTTGCCGCATCGACCGTATCCACAGGCCCCAAACCGAATGTCAGCACGGCTTCGCTTTGCGAAAGATAGCTCTTGGTGGGGCTGAGCGTTTGGGTCCATGTCCTGTCGCCGCTTTGCAACGTCACGCTGGCCCCGATCGCGTCGCGGGCCGCCGTGGTGCCCTGCAAACGGACACGCAAATAATGGTGCACGTGGTTCTGGTCGTTGCGGAATAGCACCGGCCGAGAATCATTCGTTGTGACGACCAAATCCAAATCACCGTCCTCGTCAAAATCACCGTATGCCGCGCCGCGACCGACGATCGCCCGACAAAAAGGCTCACCCACACAAGACGCTTGGGTCAGCACAAATTCGCTGGCCGCATCACGCCCGGCATTCCAGAATAATTGAGGTGCTTGCGGATACGTTTGACTGGACTGTGTCTTCGAAATTTCTTCTTCCAAGTGCCCATTGGCCGCAAAAATATCGGGGCGGCCATCCAAATCGGCGTCCATAAACAGCAGGCCAAAGGTCAGGACCGCCCGGGTGGGCGGCCCAAAACCTGTCGCCATCGCCGCGTCGACAAAGCGATCGCGTCCCGCCTTGGACATATACAACGCGCTGGCTTCGTTGGAAAAATTGCCGATGCCCAAGGCCAGCACATCGGCGCCCCGCAGGTAGGTCCCGTCGATGCCCATCGCGCCGCGAGCATTGCCGGTCGCCCGGTCAAATGCGATTCCCGATGCAACGGCCTGTTCGGAAAACTTCCCATCTCGCTGGTTCAAATAAAGGAAGTTTTGGACCGTATCGTTCGCGACCACGATATCCGTCCATCCGTCCTGGCCAATGTCGACAAAGGTCAGCCCCATTGCCTTGCCGACGGCGACACCGGTGTCGGCGTGACGAATTCGAATGCCCGCCGCGTCGCTGACCTCTTGAAATTTGCCATCGCCGAGATTGCGATACAGATAAGAATCGGCCCCCGCGAAGGCTCTTGGCGGCCCGTAGGCGCGGGTTTCGCCATCGAGCGTGAAATTTTGACGGATGTCCGAGTCGCGGTCCCAATCGACGTAATTGCAAACGAACAGATCCAGTTTGCCATCGTTGTCGAAATCAAAAAATCCCGCGCTGGTGCCCCACGCACGCGGATCTCCCGCAACGCCGGCTCGCTCGGTCACATCGACGAATCGTCCATCGCGATTTTCCAACAAATGATTTGTTCCCACCGCGGTGACAAACAAATCCTGGTCGCCATCGTTGTCGTAGTCGGCCGCCGCGGCCCCCATGCCGTAAAGATCCAATTGCAACCCGAATTCGTCGCTGGCGTCGCGAAATTGGAACTGTCCGTTACCCAGGTACAAGCGGCTGCGTGAATCTCCGGTGGAAACGCCTGCTTCAACGTCCGCCGCCGTCCTGTTGGACCAGGGCCACGGCTTGCTGTTGACGAAAAACAAATCCGCATGCCCGTCCCGATTGGCATCGAAAACGACCACCCCACTGCCCATCGTTTCGGGTAGCAGTTTTTCGCCCGCCTTTCCGGAGACATGCACGAAGTCGATTCCCGATTCGCTGGGTGGCACCGGCACCAGCGGAATCGGCGGGACACTGGCCGACACGTCTTGGCGAAGCGTCGGTGGTGCGACAACCTCGCGGACTTCGGCGGAATCCCGCTTTTTGAGATTTAGGTAAACCAAAAACGCGATGACGGGGACGCCCAGAATGCACAATACCAAAAGCGACATGCGAATCGCGATCGCGATGACTTCATCGTCCTGTTGATCGTCATCCGGACCGTTGATGTCATCGCTTTTGTCGTCATCAGTGTTTGGGTCGCCACCATTTTCAAGGTGACTTCTGTCGTTCGGGCTCACGATCATTCAAGTTCGTAGATGACGACCGCCTCGGCGGCGCGGTTGGCTGCGGGATAACGTTGACGCCCCGCGGGGACGGCAATCTCCGCGGCGCTGTCATCCTGTTTGTAGCGTTCGTGGGCGGCGCGGTGCAGGGCCTCGGCATCCGCGTCTCCCTGCCAGCCACGAATCTGGGCCAAGTTGGAATGGGCGATGGCGTTCTCGGAATCGATTTCCAAGACCCCTTCAAACACGTCGGCGGCTTCCTGATACAACGCCTTGGCGTCGCCCGCTTCATCCAAAACCTCGGCGGCCTGGGCGCGATCGACCAAGGTCATGCCCAATTCGTTCGCGACGACATAATCCAGCGAGAAATCAAATTTCCGTTCGGGAATTCGCGTGTCCAACGCGACGCGCAGGGAACGCTCGGCGGCCTCTAAATTTCCCTGCTGGCGATTCACGGTGCCGCTCAACCAGGCGCTGGTCCAGGACGGCGGAGCCGGTCGGGCGGCGGCGGCTCGGGCCAGCGAACTGCTCGCCGCATCCAGGTCCCCTTCGGAAAATTGCACGCGGGCCAGGTTCAGTGGTCCGTCGTAGCGGCCCGACGTTTCCAACCAAGCGAACACTTCGGCGGCCTGCTTCCATTGCGAGCGTCCCGATAGTAGCAAGCCGATCCCGTAGTCGTTGACCCGTTGCCAAGTCGGATGGCCGTCGTCATCGGTTTCAGGCCACTGGTCCGCCGGCAATGGTCGCGTTTGAGTTTCGGTATCGCCGCCGGCCGACACAATTTCCAAATCCAGTGAATCGCTGCCCAATTCAATAATGGGCAAGTCGTTTGGATCGCCGACGGCGCCAAGCTGGAGCAGATCACGCACCGGGTCGCGATCGGCACGAATGTAGTCCAGATACTCGGTGTCGAATTTGCGGTACAACGCCCTGGCGGTAACCCGCAGCTTTTGTCCAACCTGATCGGGCACGGACAGCCGATAGTGAACCGTTTGTCCGGCACCGGGGGGAATCTGGTGGCTGTACAAAGGTGTAAAGATGTCCTGGGCGTTACGGCGATTGATGCGCTTGCCGTCGCGGTCCAGCATGAACGTATTGACAAAATGGCTGTTCGGATCCACGACTTCCCGCGGGTCGCGGTGGCCACTTTGGGCGATCGGGCCGGCGTCGCTGGAAACCGTGATTTCGATCCAGATTTGATTGGAGTCCGAGGTGCCTTGCGTGAAGTGGTGCCCCAGAGTCATCGTCCGCAAGACGGTTTCGATCAACACGTCGGAACCAGCCATCACGGTGGCCGTGCTGCCCAGCGGAGCAATTAAAGGATCGTCGACACCGGCGCCAACACGCAATCCGAACAAGTCGACGCGAAGCGAGCCCTCGAGTTCACGTTTGGCGGCTTCAAGTTGTTCGTCGTCGTTGGTCCAGTGTGCGAGTGCGGTGTTGCCGGAGGGGAATCCGTGATTCGCGATGGCCAAGGTGCCGAGCGTTTCATCGTACTTCGCACCAAACCCCGTCGACGGTTGCTTTCGCATGTGACAACCGTTGCAATTGGTTTGGGCGGTTGCCGGATAATAAAAACTGCGGCAGCCGTGACCCGAAACGCCGGACAGCAGATAGCTGTCGTAATGATTTTGACCACGCAGAAATTCGCGATAGCCCGTGACTTCCTTGGGCAGCGAAACTTTGTGACACGTTGAACAGAACTCCGCCGTCTTGTGAAACGGCTTGAGCATTTGGGTCTTGTGGAACGACGGTTTGGCTTTCACCATCAAGTCGCTGATCTTTCGCAGCAGCGCGTTGTCGCTGTTGGCAAACGGATAGTGCTCCGGTGCATCGATCGTATACGCCGCGTTGCCCACGTGACCGTCCACCGATTCGATGGCGTGGCACACGACACAGGTGATTCCCGCGTGTGCGGTGGGGTCATCGACGTCGTCGTAATCCGGGTTGTCAAATTTGCCGCTGAAAAACGGCACCGGGTCATGGCATCCGGCGCACCAGCGAGACGATTGAACGGTGCCGTCCCGCCGGCTGGCCACCTGCCGCGTCTCGCGAACCGACGCGCGATAGGCCGGATTGTTGAAACTGGAAAGCTTATGAGCACTGTGCACAAACGAATCAAAAATGTCTTCGTGACAACGCAAGCAGTACTCGTCGTTCATCAAGACTCTTTCGTCGATGAACTCACCACTCGCCGTCCGTGCCAGCGACGGCGCGAAATACTGCTCGCCGGATTCAGGCCGCCCACCGGATGTGTCCTCGTGCAGTAGCGTGTGGACACTCACCATGATCGCAACGAAGGTCGTAATCGCGATCATCACCCGCCGCCCGACACGCCACTTGATTCGGGGACCAACCAGCCGGTGGATGCAATACAACCACACCGCTGCAATCGGCGCGGCGATGTGCAGGATGTAAACCAAATTCCGCGATGCCGGATCGACGATGGCAAAGCTGCCGACCCTCATCAGCAACAAACCGCTGACCAGGATTACGATGGAGGCCGCGAATAATGCGTAACCGATTTTAACGGCTCGGCGGTTTCTTCGGTGCCGGCTGCGCAGCATGTGGAACCAACCAAACCCGACGACCGGGGTAATCAACAGCAGCCCCAGGGCCAAGTGGACCAGGAACATCCACTGGTAAAACCGGTTTTGGTAAACCGCCTGGTTCCACCATTCGGTAAAGGTCACGCCGGACAGATACAAACCGTTGGCCGACAGGACGCCGAACAGCGTCAGGACGACATACAGGACTGGCCGTAGTCGCTTTCCAATTGGGTGCTGGGGCCGTTTCTTCGTTGCGGACGGCTTCTTTGCTTCGGGCCGTTTGTTGATTTCGGGCTTGCTCAGCCCGGAAAGTGAAGACACATCGCCACCGGCGGAGTTTTCGCCGGACTCGGGCACCGGCGGCGGACTCGACAAGAACTCGGCGGACATGGGTTGGCGACGCGACACGTGGAATCTTACGCTGGCCAGCGGGAAGCGGTTCGTAGGCGACGGAGATGCCGCGGCAACACAACGGCTGACCTTCCACCATACCCGGCCGCGTACTGTACTGCTCAGCCGCGTTGAGCAACCGGAGTCGGTGTGCCCGCGCAACCCCCCAATCTCTCGCAATCTTCAGCAGCGGCCGCTCGCCGCCCAAGTGCACTGCATCGCATGACTTCCCAGTATCAAGCATCCACGGTGTTGCCCGTCTCCGTCGAAGACGCGTTTGCGTACCACGATCGAAAAGGCGCCCTGAAACGTTTGATCCCGC
>JBCCRW010000018.1:0-26913 GCA_039201055.1 Planctomycetota bacterium
CAGGGCTTTCTACGTGGGCTTATGCCGTGAAAACCGGGGCCATCTGAGCCGACGTGGATCGAGTGATTGCCGGGTGTCGTCGAAAAGCCGCTAACCCGCACGAAACCGTGAATTCAGCCCATGTAGAAAGCCCTGCCTCGGAGAGGCGAGCTACTTTTTTTCACGCGATGCTCAATTGCTGCGGCGGGACATGTCGCACGTCACTCCGCCAGCCGCCCATAAATACGAATGGCTGGTGTAATCGGCGACCATGCGATGCGAACTGAATCGCCACGCCAGCGAACTGATGCTGTGTCGCATCCGGTTGATCCATTCCTTGGGCAACCCGTCGATGTCGCGATCATAGAACAAGCGAATCACTTCGTGCTCGATCGTTTCATACAACGATTCAGCATCCCGAGCGTCGGTGACCGCGTCGTCGCTGTGCGATCGTCCATCGCCGATTGCAAATCCGTTGACACCGTTGAAGGCTTCTCCCCACCAACCGTCCAAGATGCTGCAGTTTAAGCCACCGTTGAGTACGACTTTTTGGCCCGACGTCCCCGATGCCTCCAGCGGTCGTCGCGGATTATTCAGCCACACGTCAACGCCCTGGATCAGGTGTCGGCATACGTTGATGTCGTAGTCTTCAATGAAGGCGACGCGGCCTTTGAATCGCGGGTCATGACGCAGATTGGCGATTTCTTGGATGAAGTGCTTGCCCGGTTCGTCCTTGGGGTGCGCCTTGCCGGCATAAATCAATTGCACCGGACGATCGGCGTCTTGCAGGAGCGCCGCGATCCGGTCGATCTGGCTGAACAGCAGATTGGCTCTTTTATACGTCGCAAAACGCCGCCCAAAACCAATCGTCAGCACCTGCGGGTCCATGATACGCCGGGCCGCTTCGACCATTTCTTCGCTTTCGCCACGACGACGACACTGACGCGACAAGCGTCGACGCACGAACGCGAGCAAGTTGTTTTTGAGGGCATTGTGGGCCTCCCAAAGTTCACCCGCATCCACGTTGTGAATGCATTGCCAAACATCCGGCTCCTGTATCCGGCTGCGCCAATCGGCGGGAAAATGCTTGTCGTACAGCAGCGTCATTTGGCCGGCCAACCAACTGGGCACATGCACACCGTTGGTGATGTGTCCGATTGGGACGTCTTCTTCGTCACGGTCGGGCCACATCGAAGTCCACATTTTGCGTGACACGACGCCATGCAGGTTGCTGACCGCATTGGCATAGCGGCTCATTTTGAATCCGATCACCGTCATGCAGAACGTTTCACCGGAGTTGTTGACTTCGACGCGACCCAGGGCCATCAATTCGTCGTGTGAAAGTCCCAGCGAATCGCGAAGCGGCCCAAGGTGTTCCTCGATCAATTCGGCGTCGAAACGGTCGTGACCGGCGGGAACGGGCGTGTGCGTTGTGAAGCACGTCATTCGCGCGACCTGTTGTTTGGCCTCCGCAAACGACAATCCGTCTTCGTGCATCAAGTAGTTGGCCACTTGCAACGCACCAAACGCCGAATGGCCTTCGTTCAGGTGATAAACGCCCGGCGAAATGCCCAGAGCGTGCAATGCTTTGACACCGCCGACGCCCAGCACCAATTCCTGGCGGATCCGCGTTCGTTGATCGCCACCGTACAGGCGGCTGGTTAATTCGCGATCCTCCGGGCTGTTGCCTTCGACGTTGCAATCGAGCAGATACAGCGTGACTCGCCCGACGCTCATCTCCCACACTTTCGCCTGCAACGAACCGTTACGGGTGTCGATGGAGACGACCACCGGTTGGCCGTCCGGACCGGTGGCTTCGCGCATCGGCAGATTTTCGATCCGCGTGTCCATATAATCTTCCTGCTGATACCCCTCGGTATCCAAGCGTTGCCGGAAGTAGCCCTGCGAATAAAACAGGCCGACGCCGACCAGCGGCACTCCCAACCCCGAGGCACTTTTGACGTGGTCGCCGGCCAACACGCCCAGGCCGCCGCTGTAGATCGGAATCGATTCGTGAATGCCAAATTCGGCGCTAAAATAGGCGACCGGTTTCGCACCCAAGACGCCCGCATTGTTGGCCGCCCAAGTTTGCGAATTGGCCAGGTATTCCTGCAGGCGGCGATAGGCGTAGTTGATGCGGCTATGCAACACCAAGTTGTTGGCCCGTTCGGCCAATTGCTCGGGCGTCATTTCACGCAGCAACGCGACCGGGTTGTGGTCCAATTGTCGCCAGCGAATCGGATCGATGTCGCGGAACAATTGGTCGCATTCGGGATGCCAACTCCACCACAGATTCTCGGCCAAGGCCGACAGCTTGCCGTACAAATCTTCGGCATACCGTGTGGGAATGGAATCGACTTGCGAGTCGGAAAGGTGGGTATCCGGCGGCAATTCGGTTTGGCTCATGAACGGTCCCGCAATCGCTAATTGGCGAATTGAAAAAGAGTCAGGATTTGAAAAAGACTCAGGAAAAATGGTCCAGGGAAAAAAGGTCTTCCTCGACGCGACCAAGATAGCGTTTTGGTCCCGCCGGGGTCACGCCGAAAATCCGTCGTCGGCGCTCGCGGGTGCCGACGCGTACGGATGCCGACGCGTATTGGGGTGTGAACGTGGACGCACCGGGCGGCTTGCGTTGCGCAGCTGACACGCCAACGTCCGATCGATTCGCAAGGTGGGTGGCGCCCGGCGATAGCGGGGCGCCGCTTCACCCTGCCGGCCGCTTGTGGCCACGATCCGCTCGCAACGATTAAATCGATTATCTGGCGAAATCGGCAAAAAGCGGCAGGCCGTGATTTTCATTCGCCGCTGGCGGCGGTTTTTTTCGGCGCCGCGATCTAGGTTTTTCCGTCGTCGGAGTTTCCACGACGTCGTATTTGTGCCATCACCAAGACGATTTTATGCCGCTACTGATCGTCCTGTTTGCTGCCGCCGCGTTGGTTTGGGCGACACCGATGATTCGCCGCGGTAACGTGTTGGTCGCGTCGGCGTTGGTGTTGCTGCTGGGAACACTGTTTGGACCCGCGTTTTTCGCCATCGATGGGCCCATCCAGTTCAGCCTGGACCGCGTCTTGTGGTTTGCGGTGGCCGGGTTGGTGGCCGTGCAGTGGCGTCGAGGGCAGTTGCAAGCCGATCGCATGTGCCGCGTCGATTGGATCGTCGTCGCCTTGGTGGGATGGCTGTTTTTGTCAACCTTGCACGGCAAACCCGCCCCGGTCAACGAACCGCCACTTGCCCGTTGGCTGTTCTATGTCTTCATGCCGGCCGGCATGTACGCGTATGCGAGGTTGTCCAACGCCGACCAACGCGGATTGCATACTCTGGTCGTCGGTGCGGCGGGCTTGGGAATTTATTTGTCCGTGACCGCGATCATGGAAATTCGCGGCTGGCATGGATTGATTTTTCCACGCTACATCGCCGACCCGGGCATTTGGGAGTTCTTTGGGCGGGGCCGCGGGCCGCTGTTGAACCCCTCGGGCAATGGCGTGCTGCTGGCGATCGGCTGGGCGGCGACGGCGACGCTATTCCTGCGTGCCGGCCGCCGCGGCAAACTGCTGTGGGGAATCGCCGGCCTGGTGATCGGTTTGGGCGTCTACGCGACGCTAACCCGCAGCGCCTGGATGGGCGGTTTATTGGCTCTGGGGGCCGTGGTGTTATTTCGTTTGCCCCGTTGGGTGCGTGTTTTGGGTCTCGCGTCGATCTTGGTGCTCGGCGGCGCCATGGTGATGGGGCTGAAGGACCAATTGCTGCGCATGAAACGCGATGAAAATTTGTCGGCATCGGCGGCGGAAAAGTCCGTCAAGCTGCGTCCGCTGTTGGCCGTGGTGGCGTGGGAAATGTTCCAGGACAAGCCGCTCGTTGGACACGGCTTTGGACGCTACTTTTCGGCTAGCGGACCGTATCACACCGATCGGTCGTATCAGATGCCGCTTGAGGAAGCTCGACCCTACATGCAGCACAACGTGTTGCTCAGTTTGTTGGTCGATTCAGGTCTGATCGGACTTTCGTTTTTTCTCGGCTGGGTGTTGGTCGTCATGCTGATTGCATGGCGGATTTCGCGTTCCCGTGATGCCGATCCCGATAGCCGCGATTTTGCGTCGCTCGTGTTGGCAACGTTAGCGGCCTATTTCATCAATGGTAGTTTTCAAGACGTGACGATCATTCCGATGATCAACATGTTTCTGTTTTATGCCGGAGGTCACTTGGTATCACTGCGTCGTCTCGCACCGATGCCCAAACGGCGACCGCACCCCGCGCTGGAGCCGATGTCCGCCCCCGCATCGGTTTAACACGCCATGCGGCTTATCGAGATTCGGTACCAATTTGTTAGGATGAGGTGATGAAAACGTTACCCCTTATCGAACCTATCGACCCCGCCATGGTCGGAGCTCTGCAAGCGAAGTCGGAAGCCGAACGATTGCGTGTGGCTTGGGGGATGTGGAAATCGGCCAGGGCGATGTTGGTTCGGATGCTGACCCAGGAAAACCCAGCTTGGACGGCCGAACAAGTGAACGCGGAAGTTGCCCGAAGGCTTGGCAGTGGAGGCTGATGATCTCCTCCGTCACGCCCGCGACGTTTGCGAAGCAATCGGTGCGGACTACTTCGTGGTTGGCTCGATTGCAACGATTGCTTACGGCGAGCCACGGTTCACGAACGATCTGGACTACATCACCGACTGGGCGGCGAAGTTGAATGTTTCGAGCTTCTGGGAAATCATCCGTGACCAAGAGAATGCGTAGCTGATTCCCGTCGCGGTCGCGGCACTCACCGTGGCGCCGCCGCTCGCGCTGGACAACGTGACGGTAAAGGATTCGTCCGGCTCAAACGTCGAGTCGCCCACTACGACGATTGTGATGGTCTGCGATGAAGAACCGTCGGGAAACGTGACGGTGCCAGCCGGCAAGTCGTTTTCGCCGAAATCGGCTGCGTCGACGGCGCTCCCTGACACGACAAAGTCAGCGGTCGTGATTCCAGCGGTTGACCCTGTTCGCGCAACGGTGAATGTGAACGCCGTGCTTCCAGAATTACCTTCTGCCTTGACCGCGTCCGTTGCCAAGATCGATAAATCGACTGTGGGTGCGAGATCATCAATTTCGATCGTTCCAGTCGCTGTCGTCGTGACAATTTGGCCGCCATCGGAAGCGTTGCTAAGCGTCACTTGGAATGACTCATCAGGCTCAACATCCGCGTCACCAACAACGCTGACAACGATCGTTTCCGTCGTGTCACCCGCATCAAATGAAACGGTCCCGCTTGGAAAGGAACCGCCCGAGAAATCTTGGGCATCCGCAGCGTCGGCTCCAGTTCCGCTGACCGCGAATTCAACCGTCCCGGTGGCACTGGTATTTCCACCGCGTGTTACGGTGAAAGTGTACTCGGTCGTTGCCGGATCACCCTCATTGAGCACGGCGTCGGTCGCCGCAATCGAAAATGCTGGAATAGGGGCCGCGTCATCGTTTTCGATGATGCCAGCGGCGGTGGCGGTAGTGCTAATGGCATCGCCGGAGGCGTTCGGCAGCGTGACTGTAAACGTTTCATCCGGCTCAAATTCTGTATCACCGACCACGTTGATCGTAACGGTTTCCGTGATGTCTGATGGATCGAAAGTCAGCGTCCCTGTAGTAAACGCAGTGGCGCTGTTGGCCGTGGTGGCGTGGGAAATGTTCCAGGGCAAGCCGCTCGTTGGACACGGCTTTGGACGCTACTTTTCGGCTAGCGGACCGTATCACACCGATCGGTCAAATCAGATGCCACTCGAGGAAGCTCGGCCGTACATGCAGCACAACGTGTTGCTCAGTTTGTTGGTCGTCATGCTGATTGCATGGCGGATTTCGCGTTCACGTGATGCCGATCCCGATAGCCGCGATTTTGCGTCGCTCGTGTTGGCAACGTTGGCGGCCTATTTCATCAATGGTAGTTTTCAAGACGTGACGATCAAACGATGATCAACATGTTTCTGTTTTATGCCGGAGGTCACTTGGTATCACTGCGTCGTCTCGCACCGATGCCCAAACGGCGACCGCACCCCGCGTTGGAGCCGATGTCCGCCCCCGCATCGGTTTAACCTTTTATGCCCGAACGGTCCTCCTCGATCAACTCGAATCTTTGGAAAAAGAGATTGCCGGTGATCTGAAAAGGCTTCGGAAGATGCTGCAATGACTTGGCGGTTGAGCTGGTTTGGTCGTGCGGGCGGTTCGGCGATCGTGGTTGGGGTTCAGGTTCAGGTTTAGGTTTAGGTTTTGGTTTTGGTTTTGGTTTTGGTTGAAGTTGGGATCGTTGGCAAGAGAGGAACGATAAGGATGAAAAAAATGCATCACGAATCTTTGCGGGTCTACCAAAAGACGATCGAGTTTGTGGCGTGGTCGTCCCAACTCTGCCAATCGAGCGATCGGATTTCCGGGGAGAATCAGAGTCAGTTCAAGCGAGCGTTCATTTCGATTCCGCTAAACATCGCCGAGGGCTCGGGAAAACAATCAGGGAAAGACCAAGCTCGGTTCTATGACATCGCCAGAGGATCAGCGTTGGAATGCGGTGCTTGCTTGGATGTCCTAGTCGCGATGGAAATTTTGACCATCGCACAGATCCAAGACGGCAAAGCGTGTCTCGTCCAGATCGTTTCGATGCTGACTGCTCTGGCCCGAAGCGTTGCCGGTGACCGTCTCGCCGAAGAAGCCGAGGAATTCGAGCTTAACCCAATCACCGAACCGTCAACTTAAACATAAACATAAACTTAAACACAAACTTAAACTTAGACCTAAACCTAAACCTAAACCTAAACCCACACCCCGAGTCGCGACGCCAGCCACCCGAGTTCCGTTTGGGTTTAGGTTTAGGTTGAAGTTTAGGTTTAGGTTTAGGTTAAAGTTTGGGTTTAGGTTGAAGTTTAGGTATTGGTGTTCGACCAGGCAATTTGCACCCGAAACCGTGTTCACCATCCCAGGCGGCTCGTCAACGGTGTTTGGGCTCGCGGTGCCCGGACTCGTCGCCTCGTCCACTACCTGCCACGTGACTTTATGGTCGCCAATTCCTAGACATCCTTTTTTCGTTTGGCCAGGTATTGCAGCGCCTCTTCGTAGCCGACTTTGGCTTGTTCCTGGCTGGCTTCAAAGGCCTTCATCCATTCGTTCGCGCTCCCGGAATTGTGTCGACCGTGGGCGCGTAGATATGACTCAATGCCCTTGCCGTGGTGGTAGTAATCCTTCAACTCATAGCGGGCGACCAGTTCCTTGCACTTCGCGCAACGGACAAAGATGACCTGCTCGCCGTGCTCGCCTCGCACGATCAAGTTCCGGACGTCGATGGAACCGCATGATTGACAAGTTTGGCGTTTGACGTCCATTAGATTGGAATTCCAAAAGTGTTTCGCAGCGGGATGCTGAATCCCTTACCGCGATCAATTGGCGACCACCTGCAAGTAGCTCAAGAACGCCCGCGGGTTGTCGACGGCTCGATGTTCCAGGGCGCTCTTTTGGAAGCTTTGCAACGCGCGGCGATAATCCGCAGACGACGTCTCTTCTCGTGATGCAATCAAATGAAACGCATCGGCAAGCGCGATCTCCAGTGGGCCATCCCCCAGCACACGGCCCTCCAGTTCGCTGCGAATGACCGCCAGGATCAATTCGTCACGCACGCCGTCGTTCCCGGTGTCCAACTTTAAAGTTGCCTCCACGAGCGCCGACAATACATCCACCCGGGCCGAAGACGCCGGAACGTTGTCCTGGGCGGGCAACGTATCGCCACGGTCGGACGGACGTCTGCGTTTGGGTGGGCGGCGGCCCGACTTGGCGCGTTTCACTGCGATGTCTCTGCCAGGTTGACCAGATTTGGCATTTGCTTGCGAAGCTTATCGCGATGCCGGCGCAATTGACCGCACGCCGCGTTGATATCGCTGCCTTTTCGCATGCGGAATTGTACGTTGACGCCGCTCTTTTCCAAAATCGCGCGAAACCGAGCGATGCTGGCCGGCGATGGACTGACGTAGGGCAATCCTTCGACGGGATTGTAGGGGATCACATTGAGCATCGCGTTGCGGTGACGCAGCACACGGGCGAGTTGTTCGCCACAATCGGGATCGTCGTTGATGCCGCCCAGCAAAACGTATTCAAAGGTCAGTCGTCGACCACAAGCGTCAAAGTATCGATCGGCCGCTTCGAGCACCGCATCGACGCCGACCTTGCGATTGACGGGCACCAATCGGGTTCGCAACGGATCGTTGGGTGCGTGCAGCGAAACGGCCAAGTTGTACGGCACCTTGGCGGCGGCCAATCTGTCAATGGCCGGCGGCAACCCGACCGTGCTGATGGTGATGCGGCGCGGACTGATGCCCAGGCCCTCCGGGTCGCGGGCCACATCCAAGGCGGCAAGCACATTGGGCAAGTTCGCCAGCGGTTCGCCCATCCCCATCATCACGATATGGCTGAGGCGCTCGCCGCCGGCCAGTCGCGATTGCAGACGCAGCATTTGCTCGAGAATTTCGCCACGAGTCAAATTTCGATCCACACCATCCAGGCCGCTGGCACAGAACACACACCCCATCGCGCATCCGACCTGGCTGCTGACGCAAATGCTTCGCCGCTTTCCATCGCGCAGCAAAACGCATTCGACTTCGCCACCGTCAGATAATCGTACCAGCAGTTTATCCGTGCCGTCGGGTGATTGCACCAGAGACGATTCGTCGGCCTTGTAGACCGCGAACGCCTGATCCAGCTTTCCTCGCAGTGACTTGGGAAGATCGCTGATTTCGGCAAAGTCGCGGATGCCGCGTTGGTAGATCGCCGCAAGAATTTGCCTCGCCCGAAACGGCTTTTCGCCCGCTTCGACCAACCATTGCTTTAGCTGCGATGGGTTCCAATCGAGCAGATGGATTTTGGTCATCTAGACACCCATCACCTGGCGGTAAGACCACAAGCAAACTCGATAAGCACCGTAAATGAGTCCGCAGGTGTAAAGGATGTTTAGCAATGCCCAAAACCAGCGTTCGGGTTCGCTAAAGCGGCGATTCATCCACAACAGGGGCAACCCCAGGAAGCCGGTGACGCCGAACAAGATGGCAACGACAGCCCAGCGCTTTTGCAGGTAATCGCTGGGTTTGAACGCGGTGACCCGGGCCTGGAAAATCTGATCGTCGAACGCGGGCGCTGCCTGGGGGTTCAGGTCGTACTGCGACGCGGCGGACACTCGCGGCGGCGCGGCCATGCCGGCTTCAATCACTGATCCTTCCGGCGGCGGTTGTCGCTTGGAAACGACGGGTCGGGACGGTGGGATTTCGGAATTGGAAGACGCGTTCATTGGCGCTAAGTTTGTGGCTTGGCGGCGGCGAAACGGAGTAGAGCGGACTTGGTCCGCCAAATCAGACTTCCCTGCACGACGGCCGGCGACGCCATGATGCCGCCGGATAAAGTCGTTTTGTGCATGACTTCAAAGTTGCGACCGGTACGAATGATGGTCACATCGCCTTCCTGTGACGCGAACAAGATCGCATCGCCGACCAGCAGTGGTGAAGCGCTGTAGTTCCCACCCAAACGTTTCATCCACAGGATATCGCCGTCGCTTGCATCCAGCGCCACCGCAACGCCGTTGTCGGCCACCACGTAGACGATGCCATCGGCTACCAGCGGCGACGGCTTTTTCGGCATGCCTTTTTCCTGAACCCAGCGGACATGCGAATCGGTCACATCGCCGCGACCGGTGACGTTCACCGCCCACAATTCCGGCTTGCCAAATCCCGTCGAAAAATAAACCACGTCATCGGCGAACACCGGCCGTGGCACGATCGAAAACCCCCTGCCGTGTCGGCATCGCCAAAGCTCTTCACCGGTGACTGGGTCCAGTGAAACGATGAACTGCGACGCCATGCAAATCAATTGTTCGGTGCCACGGGAATCGGTGATCACGATCGGCGTGCAAAAGGCCTTTTTTTGATCTCCATCAGGAGCGTCCATTTCCGGCCTTGCCGTTTCCCAACGAACCTTACCGCTTGTCTTGTCCAAGGCGACGACGCGTTGTTTTTCGCACCCGTCCAAAATCAAGATCAAGTGGTCGCCCACGATCAACGGCGATGATCCGGGGCCGACAGCGTGAGCGACGTCCACCTGGTGATTCCACTGGATTGCACCGGAGTCGCGATGAACGCAAAACGTTCCGTAGGTGCCAAAGTGACAATAGATAAAGTCGCCATCGATCACCGGTGTCGGCGAGGCGTAGGAATTGAGCGAATGGATCGCATCGGGATCCTCGCGAAGCTCCAGAGGAATTTCGTTCTCAATCACGCCGCTGTCAAAATCAATCGCCATCAACCGCAGCTCGATCGACTTGGCAATTGAACGCGATTTCATTTCACGTTCCTTAACACCGCTGCGTCGCATCCGGGCTTTGATTTCGGAGGCGCTGGCTCGGATCTCGATCGCCGTTGTGACCCAAACTTTTCCGTCGGCAATCACGGGCGACGACCAACCGCGACCGGGCAAATCGGTTTTCCAAACCAGGTCTTCGGCCTCGGAAAACTTCGCCGCAACGCTTTGATCCGCGACCACCCCGTCGCCGCCGGGGCCGCGGAATTGTGGCCACGGGCTGTCCGCGTGGGCGGTTTGGATAAACGAAGTACTCAGCGCCATCCAGCCGACCACGACACAGCCGATTGTCGCGTGGGCGACCGCGCGGCAACCGGCCGACGTCAAAAAATGGCCAACAGTCGTTGGCGTGGTTCGAAAGTGAAGCATTAGGCGGCATCCGCGGGAGGCGGGAAGAACTTGCGAAGCGTCGATTCCGGTGGTGGCGGCGTGATCAACGAAACCACCACGGTCGCCAGGGTGGAACTGACGATCATCGCGGTCACCGGCATCAATTCGTATTCAGTTTCGCCGATGGGCAGACGGAGGGCAAATTCGCGCAGGTTGCCCGACCGCATCGCCTGGTACAACAAGAACCCCCACGAGCAGGCCGCCGACAAGATCCCGCTGATCGCGCCCGCGGCGGTCAAACGCCGCCAGTAAAGCGCCGCGATCACCACCGGGAACAGCGAACTGAACCCGCTAAAACACCAGACACCCAGTGCAAAAACGCTGCGGTTGTTTCCCAGCGACAGGAAATAGGTCACCGCGACGATTCCGATGATGAACAGCCGGGTGTACAGCACTTGCTGCGAATCGCTGACCTTGTCCTTGCCCATGTAATGGGTGACGACATCATTGGTAAAAATCGTGCCCAGGCACAAAAACTGGCTGTCCAGCGACGACATGATGGCCGCCAGAATGCCGGCCGCCAAAAGCCCGCCCAGGATTGGGGCCGTTTGCGTTTTGACCAAGAACGGCAGCACCGCATTGGCATTGACGACTTCGGTGCCGGGGATCTTCGGCAGCGGTGGTTTGGCGGGCATCAGTCCGCTGGTCGCCCACACGCCCACCAACACGCAGGGCACCCACACGATCATGATAAAGACCGGGTGGCAAACGACCGGCAGCTTAAAGCTGTTGGCGCTTTTGGCCGTCATCCAGTGCTGAAAGAGGTGCGGGAACATGCCCACCGATAGCGGAATAAATAAATAGGATAGAAACTTCGTTTTGCTCATCTCCACCCGAGTCGATCGCTCCAGCGGAATCGCTTCACGAAGTTTCTTCAGGTTCGCATAAAACGATTCTTCACCGCCCAGCTTATTGGCAATCACATAAAACGTGATCATGCCCAGGACCATGAACACGAGCGTTTGAAACGTGTTGGCCCACGTTGTTCCTCGCATACCGCCAAAGAACACGTACACCAGCACCACCACGCAAATCACCAGGCTACCCAGCCACGGCGGGATCCCGCCATGAACGCCCAGCGAAGGATTGCCATCGGGCTTCAGGACGGGAAACCATTCCGGTGACAGCCCCGCCGTCAAGCTTTGCACCACCGTTCCGCCGCTGATCACGCCGACCATCAGGTACGGCACAACCAATCCCACCAAAATTGGAAACAACAACAAGCCGACAAAGTTGCTGTCCAGTCGATCGCGGAAGTATTCGATCTGGGTGCTGTAGTTGTTCCGGCGGGCGAGTTTCCAAACTTTGACGCCGATCAGGAAAAAGCAAAGCGAGTGGATGATGCCGCTGCTGCTGGCCAGCATGCCATAGACCCCGACGCCCTCCTTGAAGGCTTCGCCGCTGCTGCCCACGAGCGCGAAGGCGGTCATCGTTGTGCCAAACATGCTCATCAGCAGCAGGAATGGGCCGATCGAATGACTGGCCAATTGGTAATCTTCTTTGGTGCCTTTGAACAAGCGGCTGGAAAACAACCCCAAGCAAAGCAACAGCCCCAAATAAATGACGATGACGATAAATTGTGGAACGCCCTTGCCCAGTTCGGCAAGCAATGGTGTCGCTTGAATCATGCTCGTGCTGCCTCCGATTCAAGTGTTCGTTCGCCATCCAGTTCGTCCAGCGATTCACCCGGTGGCACTCCATCGGGCGTCGATAGATCGTCGACCGGCCATGCGATCCGCGTCGCCACGAACCAGGTGATTGTCGCGGCGATCGAAATGCCCGCGTGATAGGCCAAACCGATGGGCATGAAACCAAAGACCGGGGTGTTGTCTTCCCAAAACCAATTGTCTTGATGCAGCACCAGCAGAATCACGACGGCGACGGCGATGATGATCGGTCCCTTGGGGCGATCGGAGGAAGTGGGAGCGTTCATGGACGGGCGGGCTGGAGTCACGGGAGGGTTAAAAACACGTCGCTATCATCGTCGAACAACCCAGAAATGGTAACCCAGTGGCACGGCGATGACCGAAACGCCCTCTGCCGGTCTACACTGCTCGCTTTTGCCAATCCGATGCCGACCCGATTTCTTGATGTTTGAAGCGTATTTGACCGTCGCCGTGGCCGGATTGCTGTTGGTGGCCCTGGCCATGCGCGTCGCCTCGGTGGATTTGCTGGCCCTGGCGTGCCTGGCGATTTTGGTCGTCACCGGAAACTTGACCCAGTCGGACAAGCTTCCCACACCCGAGCAGGCCGTTTCGGGCTTTGGCAACGCGGGGCTGGTCACGATCGCGTTTTTGTTCGCGGTGGTCACGGGTCTGGAAATGACCGGCGGCACGGAATTGGCCACCGGCTGGCTGCTGCGGCCGGCCCGCAGTCTTCGTGGTGCCCAGCTGCGATTGTTCCCGCCGATCGCGATTTTAAGCGCCTTTTTGAACAACACGCCCGTGGTCGCGGCCATGATTCCCATCATCGACGATCTGGGAAAACGAATCGGCGTGTCGTCCAGTCGTTTGCTGCTGCCGATTTCCTACGCCACGATTTTGGGCGGCATGACCACCCTGTTGGGGACCAGCACCAATTTGATCGTCGCGGACGAATTTGCGAAATTGCCGGAAAATATGGTGTCGGGAACCCGGCTGGGTTTCTTTGCACCCGCCGCGATCGGGCTGCCCGCGGCCGTTTTGGGCATCATCTATCTGGTCTTGGCCAGTGAGTGGTTTTTATCCGAACGCAAGCCGCCGGTCAGTGTCAGCGATGATCCGCGGCAATACACCGTCGAAGTCGAAGTCGAAGCCGGTGGACCCCTGGTCGGACGAACGATCGAACAGGCGGGACTGCGTAATTTGCCGGGTTTGTATATCGCCGAAATCCAACGCGATGACGGAACCATCGCGGCCGCCAAACCCAATGTCAAACTTCGCGCCGCCGACGTCTTGATTTTGGTCGGAAATTTGGAGAGCGTCGTCGATTTAAGAAAAATCCGCGGTCTTGATACGCCTGATGGCCAGGCTCGCAAATTGAAAGCCCCCGCCTGGCGACGAACCCTGGTCGAAGCCGTCGTGTCGCCACGCTGCAGCTTGCTGGGCAAAACCATTCGCCAGGGTCGCTTCCGATCGCACTACAACGCCGCCGTCGTCGCAGTCGCTCGTGGTGACAAACGACTGAGCGGAAAACTCGGTGACGTTCGTTTGGAAACCGGCGATGTGTTGCTGCTGGAAGCGTCACCATCGTTTTTGCACCGGCGCGCCGAATCGCGCGACTTTTTTCTGGTCAGCCGCGTCGAGGGGGCTCAGGTGCGACGCCCGGAACGCGCGTGGGTATCGCTGTTGATCGTCGCGGCCATGGTGGTCATCGCCGCGTTGACGCCCATCAAGATTCTGACCGCATCGATGGTCGCCGCCATCGCCATGGTGGGGCTGCGTTGTTGCACAACGACCGAGGCCCGGCGCAGCATCGATTGGAGCGTGCTGATTGTGATCGGATCGATGATCGGCATCGGCGACGCGATGCATCGCAGCGGAGCGGCCAAGGCGATCGCCGAAGGCCTGGTGTCACTGGCCGGCGATCAACCGCTCTTGGCAATGGCAATGATCTATATCGCGACCAGCTTGTGCACCGAAATGATCACCAACATTGCCGCCGCGCTGCTCATGTTTCGCATCGCGATCAGCACGTCGACCGCAATGGAGCTTGCCGACCCCACGGTGATGGTAATCATTGTCATGATCGCAGCCTCGGCCAGTTTCTTGACCCCGTTTGGCTATCAAACCAACACGATGGTTTACACCGTTGGTGGATACCGCCCGATCGACTATTTGAAGTTTGGACTGCCGCTATCGTTGATCGTCTTTGCAACGACCATGGTGATGGCGAGTGTGATGTTGGCAAGTCAGTAGCTGCGTTGCGCGTCGGCTGGATCGCTTTGCTTGGCGTGACCCCGGAACGCACTGCCGGCCTGGTGTGTTTCAAAATCCACCAATCGCCGCTTGCCGAACCGACGGTAAACGATGCCAATCGGTGTGACCAACACGTAGTACAACAGCACCGCCACGATCGCAAAGGGTGCCTGGACCATCATGTGGCGAATGCTTCCCAGAGTTCGCCGGAAGAGGCCCGCGTCCATGGCCGGTTCCGCTTGGATCGCCGGCGGCGATGTCTCGGGCCGCGAAACCCACTGGTCTTCGATCGCCAGAACATCAATGTCCATCGCCGCAAAACTCTCCAGAGCATCCGTTAGGCTTGCCACGACCGGTTGGCCGCGAAGGTTGAAGCTGGTGTTGATGAGAGCCGGGCAGCCGGTTCGCTGTTGAAAGGCTTCCAGGATGGATGTCAAATCCGCTTGCGAATCCGAATCAACGACTTGCACCCGAGCCGTCCCGTCGGCGTGAATCACCGCCGGCATCGTCCGCATCGCGACCTCGCGGGCGTGGACGACCTGGGTCATCGTCATGAAATTCCACGCATGCGGGTCGTCAATTTCAAAATAGCCGGTCGCGAAATCGGCCAAGACCGCCGGCGCGAAGGGGCGAAAGGACTCGCGGCGTTTGACGTTCTGATTCATTCGCGAACGCATTTCCGGGCGGCGTGGATCACCGAGTAAACTGCGATGTCCGAGTGCTCGCGGACCAAATTCCATCCCGCCGGTGACACGCGCGACGACCTTGCCGTCGGCCAGTGCCACCGCCAGCCGACGCGACATGGCCTGTGGCGAAAGCGATTCGGTTTTGAAACCGGCCTGGCAGATTCGATCGGCCAATCCATCACGGACAATCGCGGGACCCAGGAACCGATCCGGCGCAGCGGGCAGAGATTCGCGTGGTTGGTTTAACCATCGATGGTGCGCGATCAGGGCCGCGCCCAACGCGCAACCGGCATCCCCGGCGGCGGGCTGGACAAACACCTGTTCAATCTTGGGATGATCGGCAAGCCGCCCGACGGCGAGCCCGTTCATGGCGACGCCGCCAGCCAGACACAGTTTGTTGCAACCACTCCGGTCAATCGCCGCGAGGGCCAAATTTTCGATCAACGTCTCGGTGACCTTCTGCACCGAAGCCGCTAGATCACGCTCACGCTGCCGCAGCGGGGATTCGGGTTTGCGGGGCGGACCGTCAAACCAATTTGTCCAGGACCGCGAGAACATTCGCTTGCCCCGGAGAAAATCAAATCCACCCGGCCGCAACCGAAAGCTACCGTCCTCGAATGCTTCAACAAGTTTTTCGTGAATGAGGTCTTCGAAAATGGGTGTGCCCGTCGCCGCCAAGCCCATCAATTTGTACTCTCCTTCGTTGACTTCGAATCCCGCGAAAGCGGTGGCGGCGGCATAAAACAGACCGATCGAATGCGGGAAATCGATGGCGTCGAACAGTTGTAATCCGGCGCCGCGGCCAACGCCCAATGTCGCCGTGTGCCAGGAACCCACACCGTCGATGGTCAGGATCGCGGCGTTGTCGAACGGCGACGCATAAAACGCCGACGCCGAGTGCGATTCATGATGACAGGCAAAGCCAATTCGGCCGACAAAGCGATCGCCCAAAACGCGTCGCACTGATTGGCGGACCTCGAGCCGGCCCGAAGTCCAAGCCGACATCGAAGCAAGGAAGTGTCCGGGGGCCCGCGGGGCGACGGCAAGTTGATTTTCCAGCACCCGCTCAAACGTGCGAAACGGTTTTTCGTGAAAAACGACCCAGTCCAGTTCCTGCGGTTCCAGCTGGGCCGTTTCCAGGCAGCTAGCGATTGCCGCTTCGGGAAATCGGGAATCGTGCTTGATGCGGCTCAAGCGTTCCTCGGCAACGGCGGCGACGGGGCGGCCACCGCGGACCAGTGCGGCGGCGGAATCATGAAAGTGGGCGGAGACGCCAAGAATGTTGGGCATGCTTGCGTTCGGCGGGGTCTCACTGTGTCTTGGGCGGTGACTCACCGGGGGGGCAGCAATTGGAGGCGGCCAAGTCGTCAAAATCGATGAAGGTCGTTCGGCACGAGGCGGTTTTTGGTTTGCCGGGTCCACCCCCCACAACTACATTTGACTGCTCAGGCGTAAACGCCGACTCAAGCCTCCATTCCTTCTTTATCCGCGCGGATTTCCATCGGACAATGAAAAAGACACTTTGTGCAATCGTATTGGCCGCCACGGCACTGCTGCCGTCGCCGGCATCAGCGCAGAATCCGATTTTGTTGGACGCCTACGGCCGTGGCGTTCACTCCTTTTATTCAGGCCGGACTCAGGAAGCCTCGCAATCCCTTTCCGCCGCCGTCAACGGTGGACTGCAAGACCCCCGGGCCTATTACTATCTGGGCATGGTGGCTTCGCAACGAGGGAATCAGTACGAAGCGGAAAACTATTGGCGTCAGGGAGCTCAACTGGAGGCCGAGGGGAAAATCGTCGGTTCCATCGGCCGCGCCTTGACCCGCTTCCAGGGTCGCGGACGGATCAAGTTGGAAGAGATCAGGCGAAAGGCAAAGCTGGATTATCTGGCGATCGCGGCGGCCAAAAGCCGACAACGTTTTGGCGAAATTCAGGCGGCCGAATCGAGTGTGTTGCGGAACCCGGCTGCAGCCGCTCCACCGATGGCACCCCCGGCACCGCCCGTCGCGGCCAAGCCGTTTGATGAAAAGTCGCCGGCCGACGCGGCCGTTGAAAAACCCGATGCCTTCCCCGATTCGATGAACGATCCGTTCGGTGACGAGCCGCCCGCCCCCGGGGCGGACGCTCCGCTGGCACCGGCCGCCGATCCGTTCAACCAACCTTCGCCGGCAGCGGACACGAGTCCGTTCGGAACCACCGGCGATGCCGACCCATTCGGCGGCGCTGATGCTGGGAATCCCTTTGGCAGCTGAAACAGGTCGGGCCGACGATTTGACACGCCCTGGTTAGCGGGGCGTGCACGGATGAGTCGTGATCGGAGCCTCAAGCGACGTGCCGGGTCCTCAGACCAAGCGTGTTCCGCCGAAGCAATCGTCCTCCGACGCGGGCACATGGCTGTCGCCCCACCTGCAGCTCGCCCGCACGGCCGCCTTCTTCGGGCTCACACCGCCGCGACGTCTCGCATGCGGTTCGCGGCGGGTCGGTGATTTTTTCCGACGCCGCGGGTGGCTTTGATCCAGCCCAGCGGGCGGCCACGCCAGGTCGCCAAATGCCATCCGCTCAAAGTCGCGTCCACCCGGATGCTCTGGCCGGAAACCAACGCGATCGCCGAATCGTCATCAAGATCGTATAGACGATCTTGTTCCAAGCAAAAGTCTTCGACCGAATCCAAAACCTTTGCCGCACTCGCTTGACCGACCGACGAAAGCCACGCGGTTCCCGGTTTGAAGGTCTTTCCGACGAGCGTGGCCCAGGTCGGACCGCCACCAGCGACCGATTCCACCCACTCCGGTGCATCGGACGGCCAACCCAGTAGCTTGTCGCCGCGAAGCAGCATGCGGCAGTGGCCCGGCCACCGTCCGCCCCAAGGGCCCGAGTCGCACGCGGGCAGTCGATCTTGTCGACCGCCGCGACGATCGAGGTGTTTGGTTTGTCTGGATGAACGATTCCGTTTCAAGGACGCTTTTGCTTCAGATCCTTGCACCGGAGCTGCGTTCGTGATGCGAACTTTCGCCGCGAAAGCGCCGGCGGCACCATGCAAATGGGGCCAGATCCGATAACCCAAGTCGGAACCGGAAATGGGCAACCCGTGCTCGGAAAACCGATGTTCCAATTCTTGGCAGCGTGTGGCTTCGACGATGCCCGCGTCGACCAGACGTTCGATTTGAGCTTCGTTTTCGTCGCGGGCGTACGTGCAGGTGCTGTAAACCAGTATCCCGCCAGGAACCAGCAAGCGCACCGCCGCGTTCAAAATTCGCCGTTGCCGCGTCGCGTTGGCGGCTACCATCGTCGCACTGTTTGACGATTCGCTTTGCTTGCCGACGGCCACCATCGCCTGGCCGCTGCATGGCGCATCGACCAGGACCACATCAAAAATGGGGCCCAGAGTATCGGCCAGGTCATCGGGATCCCGCTTGCAGATCGCATAGCGGGGACTGCCGACGCGTTCCAAATTTTGTGCCAACGGTCCCAGCCGTGTGGCGATGGGTTCGTTGGCCAATAGAAAACCAGGACCGATTGCTTCCAACATCGCGCTGGCTTTCCCGCCAGGTGCGGCGCACAAATCGCAAACCCATTTGCCGTAAACTTCGCTGTGCGATGGTTCGATCGCGTCACCGCCAACGAGCGCCGGCGCCAATAACGAACCGGCATCCTGCAAGTAAAAACCACCAGTGGCGTAGGACAAAGACTTGGCAGGCTGGAACATTTCCGACGACGTTGAAGCTGCCAGCGGGTACCAGGGCACCGTTGACCGGACATCCACCAATCGGGACTGCAATTCGGCGTTCCACCGGCGATGCCTGCGAATCACGCTGGCGTGTTTCTGCCGGATCGCTTCAATTGCGGGCCCCACTTCAGACGCCGGCAGCAGGTCTTCGATCACGTGTGATTACGAAACCAACGCAACACCGCAACCGCCGAGGACAAGATGCCCGCCAACAGCAGCGGCGAGGTCAACGTGAACATAATAAAGACCAAGTGCGACGCTCGACCCGATCCGCTGGTGGGCTGCACCGTCCCGCCAGTCAAGACGCTGATCTCCTCCTGCACCTCGGGCACCTTGGATGCGTACAGGAGTCCCGCCGAGATCACCGAAAACACAACCATCAGCAGCAGCAACACGCCCAGCGAGACTTGCAGGTGTCGCCGGCTCGGAGTGCTCGGCTGCGAATTGGAAACGTGTGTCGGGCTGGAAGAATTTCGCATGTCCAAATGATAACCCAAGTCGCTCAAACGACCTTGAGCATTCTTTCGAGCGCCACGAGCGACCATTTCGTCGTCTCATCGTCGACCCGAATGGCGTTGACGATGTTTCCCTGTTCCAGATTTTCCAGCGCCCAGCACAGGTGGGGCAAATCGATCCGGTACATCGTCGCGCACATGCACACCACCGGACTTAAAAAATGAATCTCTTGCTCGGGATGCTTGGCCTTCAGACGGTTGACCAAGTGCAATTCGGTGCCGATGGCCCACTTGGTGCCCGCCGGTGCCGCCTGGACCGATTGGATAATCTTTCCCGTGCTCCCGGAAACGTCGGCAATGTCGTTGACCTCACGCGGGCATTCGGGGTGGACCAAGATTTGGATGCCGGGATGTTCGGCACGAAATTTGTCGACATGCTGCTTGCGAAACATTTGGTGAACGCTGCAGTGACCTTTCCACAAAATCACGCGACTATCTTGAATTGCTTCATCGGAGTTGCCGCCCATGTCCAATTGATACGGGTCCCAAATGGGCATTTCGTCTTCGGTGATGCCCATCGTCAATGCCGTGTTGCGACCGAGGTGTTGGTCGGGAAAAAAGAAAACACGCTCGCCTCGTTCGAAAGCCCACTGCAAAACGGCCTTGGCGTTGCTGCTGGTACACACGATGCCGCCGTGCCTGCCGCAAAACGCCTTTAAGCTGGCGGCGCTGTTGATGTAGGTGACCGGAATGATTTTTTCCGTGTCAATCACGTCGGCCATATCCTCCCAGGCGGCCTCCACCTGAGTGATGCCTGCCATGTCTGCCATGGAACAACCGGCGGCCATATCCGGCAAAATGACGTCGATTCGACGCCCATTTCGCTCGGCAATTTTTTCGGGCCGGTTCCCTAAAATGTCAGCCGTTTCGGCCATGAAGTGGACACCGCAAAACACAATCGTTTCGCAAGAGCTACTGTCAGCGGCCATTTGTGACAATTGGTAACTGTCGCCGCGAAGATCCGCGTGGGCAATCACCTCGTCTTGTTGATAGTGGTGCCCCAAGATCAGAAGCTTGTCGCCCAATTTGCTCCGAACCGCCTCGATTCGCCGACGAAGTTCCTCGGGCTTTTTGGTTTTATAGTCCGCCAGTTGATCGCTCGCCCCGACCGTCTCGACGGCTGGCTGAAGATTATCGGTGGTCGGCAGCGGAATCGCCATGAAGTGAATCGGCTTGTGTCGTGGTGTGAGGAGGGCCCGTGGCCAGCATCAGTTTAGGACTGTGGACAAGCATTGAGGAGGCACACCCCAAAACGAAAATTCCATGGCACGGCGGTTTTTGGGGTGCGAGATCGCGCCGGATCATTCACAATGCTGCCCCGTTCGGGGCGGGCCCGCCCACCCCGTCTCAGCTTCGTTTCCTTCCAATACTGCCCACCTTTCCAGCATGATTCGCACGTTTTTACTCGGCCTCATTGTCGCCCTGTTCTCGACCCAGGCGATGGCCCAGCGCATCCTTCAAGTCGGCCGCGAGATCCTCGTTCGAGGAACCGCCAACGCCGAAGACGTCTTTGTCGAATCCTTCGGCAATCAACTGTACGTCGAACTGTCGTCCAGCACCCTTGATGAACCGCTCTTCGACATTTTTAACGCCAGCGATATTCGCTGGGTCGTGATTGATACCTATGGCGGCGACGACACCATCTTTGCCGAACGCTGTAAGATTCGCTGCTTTATCAACAGTGGGCCGGGCGAGGATCAGATTTTTGGTTCAGTTCGTCCGGACGTGATTGACGGCGGCGGAAGCAACGATGTGATCTTCGGCGGAAACGGCAACGACATGCTGTTTGGCGGTCCGGGCTTCGACAGCATCGACGGGGGTCCGCACAATGACCTGATTGACGGCGAAAACGGCCGCGATTTACTCGCCGGCGGTGACGGATCGGACATCGTGATGGGTGGTCGGGCGCAAGACATTTGCGTGGGTGGTACGTTTCCCGAGGGCTCCTTGAGCACGGTCCAGGGCATCTGGTTCAACACGTTCGTGCCGTTTGAAATTCGTATCTTCAGCCTGGTCAACGCGGAAATCCTTCCCGTCGACGATGGCGATTCGGACCTTATCGATGGGGGCGACGAAGGTGACGTCATGGTCCGCGACTTTGGAGACGAAGTGATACGCGACGGCTTCGGTTGGCCCGGAGAAATTAGCAATCCAGGCGTGACCGATCGAGTCGACTTTGTCTTCCCCGATGACTTCGACTTCGACGCCCTTTAGAAACAGTACAGCGAATCGCGGGTTCGCACGACCAACTTGCCGTCGACCATCGCGGGACTGCCCAGCACGCCGCTGGGCAGTTCCACTTCGTCGACCACGGTGCCCTCGTCCCCGGTGTCTTCGACCACAACGCCTTTGCCGGATTGATCGAAGACATACAAGCGTTTTCCCGCCAAGACCGGCGTCGCCCACGTGCCGCGAAGTTTGCCTAGCCGGCGGTTCCAGATTTTTTCGCCCGTCGCCAAGTCGCCCGCGACCAACACCGAACCCTTCAAGCTGTACACTCGGCCGCCACCAACCACCGCCGAAGCACTTTGAGGCGTTAAACCCGATGCCCGCCAAACCTCTTCGGGCTGCGTCGCGCTTTCGGCGTAATTCAATGCAACCAGTTGATCGCCGGGCAAGATAAGAAGCTTGTCCGTTGGCGTGGGAGATGACACCGCCGAAAAGCCTTCATCCAATTCCCATTTCGGATTGCCCGTCTTCGGGTCGATGGCACTGACGCCACTGCGCGATTGCAACACGACGTCGGTGGACCCGTCGGTGCGTTTGATAGCGACCGGCGACGCCCAATTGCTTTGCGAAGGACGATCGATCTTCCACAGGTTCTTGCCCGTTTGCAGATCGACGCCCACGGCCAGCGGCGCGCCCTGACACTCGACCTGCACGATGACAACGCCGTCGGCGATAATGGGTGATGAAGCCAAGCCAATGTCGTTGCCCAGCTTGGGATAGTCGACGGCCAACCCGCGCAACCAAATCAGCTTGCCGGTGCGATCGACGCAAACCAAATCATTGCTGCTGTACAACACCACAATTCGCTCGCCATCGCTGACCGCTGTCGGTGCCGCATTGGCGCTGGTTGGGTGGCAATACGGTCGACCGGTGGCTTGGAATTGCTGCTGCCACAACTTATGACCATCGGCCAAGCTGACCGAGGTGATGAATAGAACTTCGCCGTCTTGTCCACCCGATGAACTCGAGATCACTTGGTCGCCGACGACGATCGGTCCCGCGACGCTGTCACCCGGCATGTCGGTCTTCCACCGAAACTTGGGCGCGTCGTCACCGGACAACTTTTCAGGCCCCGCGACCTCGGCGGCGTTGGTACCGTCGCCACGAAAGCCCAGCCATTGTTCGTCGGCAAGCAGTCCCGAAGCGAGCGGAACCAGTACGGCCCAAGACGTCATCAAGAAACGCCCGATGACGCCCTCGAATCGGTTTTTCCCGAAGCCGGCAGAATCCAGCCGGGCGCGGGTCGCATCCAGCCGGGCGTGGGGGACACAGTGCCGAGTGCCGGGGGCACAGCGAGTGCCGGGGACACAGTGCCGGGTGCGGGGGACACGGCGGCGGAAAGAAAAACCGAGCATGGTGCATCCGATTGGAAATGGGACAAGACGACCAACGAATCCGGATTATAGCGGTGCCGGAGCGATGCGGACCGCCCCGGCGAGACGACCGACGGAGGCAATCCAGCTTTCCCAACCCAAATAAGCAGACTTCCAAGCGACCGTGAAATGTCGCGGGACCGCTATCCACCCTCACGTTCGTGTAGACCGATACCGGTCGTACCGATACCTTTGGCGGATTCGATTGCAGGAATTTCCCGGGTGCAGGAATTTCCTAGGCACACTTTTTCCCCTAGCGAAGCGTCAAACTCAAGTCTTTAGCTTAGCCGCGGTTCTTTTTCGGTAACCGGGGCTAACGCCCGTCGGCTAGTGGCTAACGCCCATCGGCTAATCGTGCGGACCCTAAAGCTTGATTCTGACGCTCCACCAGACCACCAGGGCCTCAGGTCCCCCATCCGTGACCTCACCGTCCCCGCCCGCTTCAGACCGTCATCGCGACTCCGCCTCGCGACATCTGCTGGCTCGCCGTAGCCCGTTGCGGGTCTCGTATGCGACGCTGATTCTGTTCGGCTTTTTCTTTCTGTTGCCCTTTGCGTTTCGCGCCGCCCGTGTGGCCGTCAATGAAAAGGCCAACGATGTCAAAGATTGGTTGCCGGCGGACTTCCGCGAAACCGCTGAATTGTCTTGGTTTGCCGACCACTTCGCGGGCGAAAGCTTCGTCATTGCCACCTGGCCGGGCTGCCAAGCAGACGATCAACGACTCAAACTGCTGTATCAAAAACTACGACACGAATCTGCCCAGTACGACCCGAGCTCGCAGTATGACGATGCGACCGTTGGCAAGATCCAACGGGCTCGCGAGATCGGAAAACAGCATGGATTGATGCTGACCGGCGACCTCCACACCAACTGGGGTGGGAAAAACGAAAAGTGGTTGATGGATGATCGCGGTGGTTGGTACTACATCGTCCCCGACGGAACGCTGTACCGCTGGGAAGAAGCTCAAACGGGGCCCAGTGCGGCGATTCGCGCATTCCGCCAAGCCCGCGGCTCTTACGAATTAAAGGGCCAGGCCATTACGGCACTCGGTCGCGAAAGCAGCGACGGCGACCCGAGCCTGTTTTACAAAGACCCCTCGTTGATCGCTCAGCCGCTGTTTTCAAGCGTCGCGACGGGACCGACGCTGGCGGCCGAATTGGCCAAGGAAGGGGGCCCGCTGTGGCCTCTCGATTTTACCGACCCCGCCATGCGGCAAACGATCGCCGATCGCCGCGCGATGGATCGATTGACCGGCATCCTGTTCGCGCCCGCGGTGCCCGAAGGCTTCGCATGGACCGCCGATGCGATCTTCGAAAAGCTTGCCGCTGCCGACCGCGAGGTGGACGCAGCGGCGCGCACCAAGATCGCGGCGGAACTGGATCGCATTCTTCAAACGCAATTCGACGGCGACCCCGAACGACTCGGGGCCGCCACGACAATCCAGCAATCCCAGGTTTGGTATGCCGTCTTGGATGCCGCGCAAGTCGAAGCACCCGAGCGGTTGACGGCGCTTTTGATCACGCTCAGCGAAGTCGGCAAAAAGCACTTGGCCGCCGGTTTGGGACGCGGCGTCATGGGAATGCCTCGCGGCCGTCTGCATCACTTGGCCGATTCGTCGGGATTGACCGCCGCACTTCCACCATCGATGGCCCCGCCGCCCTTCAACGTGACGGTACCCGAACAGGTCGGCAACGCTCCACCGCTGCGTCTGGGCGGTCCACCGGTCGACAACATGGCGATCGACGAAGAAGGCACCGTGACCCTGTTCCGCTTGGTCGGATACAGCCTGTTGTTGGGCGTGCTGTTGTCGTACGTGTGTTTCCGCAGCATCAAAATCACCATCATGGTGTTTGTTGTGGGCGGTTCGGCGGCGTTGTTGAGCATGGCGCTGGTGCGTTGGACGGGAGGCCGCGTTGATGCGATCTTGATGAGCATGCCGTCGCTGGTTTACGTGCTGGGTTTGTCCGGCGCGATTCACGTCATCAACTATTACCGCGACGAAGTCCGCGACCACGGCGCACCCGGGGCCGCCACCCGCGCGCTCAAGCACGCGTTGATGCCCTGCACACTGGCTTCACTGACCACCGCAATCGGGTTGATCTCGCTGTACACCAGCAACCTGGCACCGATCAGTAACTTTGGGTTGTACGCCGCAATCGGGGTCATCGCGACGCTGGCGATTTTGTTTTCGTATTTGCCCGCCGCCCTGCAATCGTTTCCGCCGCGACTAAGGGAACTGGAACAAGCGGCGGCATCCGATTCCAAGCGTGCGGATGAATCAACTTCGAATGAATCAACTTCGAATGAATCAACTTCGAGCGAATCAACTTCGAATGAACCGACAACGCCGCGGCAGGAAGACGATGGCTTGCTAACCCGTTTATGGATCGCGACCGGTCGTGTCATCGCCAAGCATCACGTATTGGCCACATGCGGCTGCTTGCTGTTGCTGGTTGCGTCCGCTTATGGGCTGAAGGATTTAAAGACGTCCGTTCAACTCTTAAAGCTGTTTGACGGAAATTCCCGTATCCTCCGCGACTACGCCTGGCTTGAAGAAAACTTCGGCAAGCTGGTGCCGATGGAGGTCATCGTGCGGATGCCGACGGAGATTCAGGCCGAATACGCTTCGTCTTCGTCGACAGCTAACGACGATTCCGGCACTGGCAACGATGATTCGGACGCCGTTGACGAAGCGATCGATCCCACCCAGCTGCCGCTGCTGGAACGGGTCGAGGCGATCGCGCGGGTCCGCGCGGTCATCGAAAAAACCCTGGGCGAATCCGGCCGGGGTGTCGTGGGTGTCGCAACTTCGGCCGACACGCTTTTGCCGCCGCTGCCGGCACCTTCGCGACGCTATTCGCCCACGCGAACCGTGTTTAACGATGACCTGGTCAAATCGCTCGACACGCTGCGCACGACAGACTATTTGCGTCTGGAAAACGGGGGCCCGTTCGACGATTCGGAATTGTGGCGGATCTCCTTGCGAGTGGCCGCTTTATCGGACGTGGATTACGGGCAATTCATCGGCACGCTGCACGCCGCGGTGGCCCCGGTGATGCGAGCCTACGAAGTGCGTCGCGAGATCCTGCAAAGCGCCATGAAGCGTGACGGACCGGTCAGCAAGGCATCAATCCTGATGTTGGGCCGCGAAACGCCACCGGTCATTGCGGACGCGGAAATGCTGGACAGCGATGGCCACTTGGACCAGGAAGCGATTTATTTTTCGGCCTTGGAAGAGATTTTTCGCGGCGAAAAGGTTGGCAAGGTGCGCTGGATGGAAATTGACGACCAGCGAATCGAAAAGCTTGATGACCCATCAAAAATGGGACGATGGCTGGACCAATTTGACACCATCGTCGTGGTGGGTCCGCACGCAGTGGATCCCGCGCTGCTTGACGCCGGCCGCGTGGTTCAGGCCCTTGCACCGGAGGACTTTGTCGCCGCCGACCATCCGCCGAAGATGTTGCCCGGCGGCGTGCCGACGGTGGCGGGCGACCCGCCCATCATGGCCATCTTCACCGGCGTCGTGCCGGTGATCTACAAGGCCCAACGAACGCTGCTGACCAGCTTGACCGAATCGATCGCGATGGCGTTTGTGTTGATCGCCATCGTGATGGTCGTTTTGTTGAATCCCGGTCGTCGCGGCTGGTCGGTTTTCAAGCCCGCCAACCTGGGGTACGGATTCGCGGCGGGCGCGGTTTCGATGATCCCCAACGTGTTTCCGGTATTGCTGGTGTTCGGGTTGCTGTGTCACGCGGGCGTCGCGATTGAC
>JBCCRW010000019.1:0-26775 GCA_039201055.1 Planctomycetota bacterium
GCTTTGGGGCAGCGGGTTTTTGCCGTCCAAGCACCAGGGCGTTTCCTTCCAACCCTCCGGGGACCCGGTGTTGTTTCTTTCCAACCCCGCCGGCGTTTCCGGCAACGTCCGAAAGCGAATGTTGGATTTGGTCTCGGATCTCAATCGCGACCATTTACGGGCCACCGGTGATCCTGAAATCCAAACCACCATCGCTCAACAGGAGATGGCGTTTCGGATGCAGGCTTCGGTGCCGGAATTGACGAACCTGGACGACGAACCGCAGCATGTGATGGATGCGTACGGACCAGAAGTACAAAAGTCCGGTTCGTTTGCCAGGAATTGTTTGCTGGCACGGCGGATGGCCGAACGCGGCGTCCGGATGATTCAATTGTTCCATCGCGGCTGGGACCACCATTCCAATTTACCCAGCAAGATCAAGGGCCAGGCTTACGATGTCGACCAGCCGGCGGCGGCATTGATCGCCGACCTGAAGTCTCGCGGGATGCTGGACGACACGCTGATCGTGTTCGCGGGCGAATTCGGTCGCACGACGTTTTGCCAGGGGAAATTGTCGCACGACAATTACGGCCGTGACCATCACCCCCGCTGCTTCAGCGTGTGGATGGCCGGCGGCGGCATTCGTGGCGGGATGACGCACGGAACGACGGACGAATTCAGCTACAACATTGCCGAGGACCCCGTTCATGTGCGGGATTTCAACGCCACGATCCTGCATCAATTGGGCATTGATCACGAGCGATTGAAGTTTCCCTTTCTGGGTCTGGACCAACGGCTGACGGGTGTCGAAGAGGCGCGGGTGGTGAGGGAGATTTTGGCGTAGAAACGTTTCACGGAAACTGCCGCGGCAGTTTCACGGAAATCGCCGCGGCAGTTTCACGGAAATTGCCGCGACGGGCGGTTCGGCTGAGCAGGTCATCGGGTGTGTAACGGCTTTCCCGTCCGCTCGCCGCCCACCCACCTCCGCCTGAATGACCTCAACGCCCCGCACCGCATCATCCTCCGTATCGTCGCCAATCCATTCTGAAAACGCCGCAGTCACGCCGTCCAAAATCGGCGGTGGGCGGTGGATTCCGTCCCGCTGGGTCGCTCGCGGCCGGCGTCACCGTGGAGCCGCCCGTCGCCGTCGACGCCAAGATCGCGGCCGCTTGGAATCGCTCGAACAACGGATGTTGCTGGCCGGCGACATCCCCGACGTGCTGACCGATGTTCCGCTGGAAGCCTCCAAGCGTGCGCAACTGCGTTCGGTTTTGTTCGGCTTGGACGAAGCCGGTGCCAAGCTCGGGACCAGCCCTCGATTCCAGCGCGATTTGCCGCTCCTGGGCCTGTCGCTAAACGACCTGCTGCGGACGCCCAGTTCACAAGACGGTTCGCAAGACGATTCGCTCGGGTGGGGCGGATGGTTGAACTTTGAAACCGTGGTCGGCGACTTTTTCGACACCTTTGATCCGGCCAGTTCCCAGTTTGACACGGGCAACACCGGGCTGGACCCGATGGCGTCGGACTTGGCCGGCGAAATTCGGGCGTCGCTGGAGGAATTGTCCGGCCGCATCGATCCCGACGCGACCGTGGTGGGCGGGTTGGACCCCGACACCGGGCGCATCTTGTTTTTTGTCCAAACCACCGTGGATACTCAAATCGATGTCGTGCCATCGATGGATCCGATCGGTGAAAATTGGACCGAGTTGCGGATCGATCTTGATCCCGTGGAAAGTTTGCCGGCCGACATCGACGCGTCGATCGCGATGTCGTTTGGATTCCACCCCAATGATCCGGCGGGGACTTCTTTTTTTGAAATCGATGATTTCCAAGTCGATGTCGCGATCGATTCGGACGTTGATGTCGGCTTTGACATAGGCGAAACGATCTCGGGAACGTTCAGTCCCGAGGCCGACAGCACGCTGACGGCGGGCCTGAACGTCACGCTGGACGCCGCCGGAGCCCTTCCCGATCGCTTGAATGTGACGCGGGATTTGGGCAGCTCGCTGTCCATCGATTGGTTGACCGAGGACGCCGACCTGTTTGGCACCGAGCTTGCCGGCGCGGAGATTCGTTTTTCCGACCCCGATGTGTTCGACAATTTTGCACCCCAGCAAACCGGTGACGCGGCCAGCATCGACAAGAACGTCGCGGGCGATGCCTTGATCGACGGGCTGTCGGCCCTGGCCGACTGGGTCGATGCCGAAATCGCCAAGCAGGACGATTTGCAGACCGAATTGCCGTTGACCGGTCGCACGATCGCCAGCTTGCTAACCGACGGCGGTTTGAGCCGCGATTTCTCCGGTGCAAACATAAGCGTCTCCGGAACAACCGCTGATGAAAACTTCAAGATTTTCCAGGCAACGCTGGAAACCGCCGGTGCGGGCGCGGCGGGGCTGGGCATTGCCGTTGGCAATCAGGCAAGGTTCTTATCCAGCGGTGGTGATCGCTTTCTGGCGACCGTAAACGATGTCGACGGCGATGTGGTGACGCTGCAATACGCGGCCGGTCGTTCGGACGAACCCGAAACCACGGCGGGATTGGCGGCCATTTCGTTTGCCACCGGTGGGTCGGTGGGCGGTTCCATTCGCGCGGCGCTGGGCCGGTATGCATCGCGAACGCAAGACGAAGGTTCCATCGCGGTGCTGCTTGACGAATTGGGCGGATCGCTTGGAATTGGCTCGGTTTCGGCCGACGCCAACCGGATCGAATTTGTATTGGACTTTACACCCGAGCCGATTCAGATCCCCGTGGATTTGGATCTGTCGAAAGTCGTCGAGGGTCTAACGCTCGATCGCGACCAGGAGATGACGATCGTCGCCAGCCCGAGTTTTTCGGTACCGATCGAAGTCAACCTGGATCGTGGGTTGAGCGATCGGCAGCGGGTCCGCGTTCGCGGCGGCGATCAATCCGAAATCAGCGTCGCGTTGAATGCCCGATTCGATGACCCAGCGGCCAGCGGGGCTTTGGATTTTGTTCGCGGGGTGATCGGCGAGGTCGGAAACAACAGCGGCATTACGATCGATGCCCGTGTGGCGTTGGATGTTCCCGACGCCACCGTGATCGATGTCAATGGCATGAGCGGCGACTTTGACCAGCGTGTGATTCCTGTTTTGGAATCGGCAAGCTACGCGATCCCCGGCTTGCAGCTCGTGCCGACCGATTTGCGGGATGGCGAGGGCGACGTAAATGCCGGCGGTGACATCCGAATTCAAACGACCACCGATGGCACAACGCCAGGCACCGCATCGCTGGCAAGCTTTGCCGAACTGGACACCGCGATCGCCGATGGCAAGCTGCTGGGCACGGTCGTTTCGACTTGGGATTCGGCCGCCGATTTGGACCCCAGCGCGCTCGCCGCGATGGTCGTCCGCTTGGGCGACGCGCTCGAGTCGCTGAAATCCAATTTGGAAATCCCCGGCGGCATTCCCTTTGTCGATGATGCCATCAATGAATTGACGGGTTTTGCGGATCAAGCCAGCGAATTGGCCGGGGAGTTGTTTATCAACGCGACGGCCGTGGGCGATACCGACATCGCGGTCACCGACGGCAGATTATCTCGCGATGCAACGCTGGGTATTCGCATCGAGGACGGCGAAACCGAATTCATCACCGTGTCTGCGGCGGCAACGGCGGCCAACACATCGATCGATGATTTGTATGCCGATATCAACGCCGCGATTATGCAAAACCCCAATTTGGACGGTCGTGTGATCGCCGTGCGGCCCGGTTCGCCCGGCAGCGTGCGTCCCGTCCAAGATGGCGTTGATTATTTGGCCAATCGTTTGGCGTTGGCGATCACGAATCCCAGTGTCGGAACGACGCTGGACGTCACCACGCTGCAGGTGACCGGGTCGGGTCAGACACCGACCAGCGGACGCATCGCCGCCGACGCCGCGATCACGCTGCGGCTGGATACGTTGGCGGCCGATGCGGACGGTCAGCCGATGATCGCCAGCGAGGTGGTGTCGATCGATGTTTTGGCCGCCAACACGAGCGCCAATGTGACACCGGAGGAATTGGCCGAGGACCTGAACGAGGCCTTGGGGGTCGAACTTGCGGATGGTTCGCTACTGGATGAATTGTTGGTCGCCCGGGTGGTGGACGAGAAAATTCAGTTGGCCGCCCGCGACGGGTCGTTTGAAAACATTCGAATCGATGGCGGTGAATCACTGGGCTTTGGTAGTGCCCAGGAAAAGGACGACAACCCCGCCGCGACGCAGCTGGGTCTGGGGACCGCCCAGGGGGCGATTGCCAGTTTCCGCATCACCGCGATCCAGGATTTTGTCGAGCGGCTGAATGAAGTTTTGCCGTCGGCAACCCAGATTGAATACGACCCCACCAACCGCCGCATCCTGTTTGACTTGGATTGGGAAGCGACGTTTGTCGAAGCGGGATCGTTGGACTTTTCGCAATCGCTGGGTCTTGATTTTGCGGACCTGGATTTCAGCGGTGGTGCCGACGCCCAATTTCAAGTCGACGCGGGTGTCCGTTTGGCTGTCGGAATCGATCTGCTGCGGCTGGGTTCGGGCACACCGATCACGGGCTACACCCTGGTCACGAAGCTTCGCGATCCGCTGCAGTTAAAAGTTGGCGTGAATGCGAATTCGCAGATTGCCAATGTCGCTCCCGGCGGTCCGATCACGATGCAAATTTCGTGGAGCGAATTTGGGGCCGGTTCCGGCAGTGACACTGTCGAAATCAATCGCGCCGACTTGGCCGACAACGCGTCGGCCGAGGATCTGGCGTTTGACTTGGCCGATGCCATCGCCGCAAAATCGCTGCCCTTTGACGCGGTACTGCTGACCGAAGGCACGCGGGAATCTCCGCTGTATCGTCTCGCATTGGTCGCAAGCGACCCCAACATCAACGACATGACCGTCGTCAGCGGCGGATCGGCGTTGGGCTTTGGCGATGCACAAGCATCCAACGCGCTTGACTTTGAAATCAAGCTGGCGAATGGGGATTCCACGTCGATCCGATTGGCCGGTGTCGAAACGTTGCAAGATATCGCGGATCGAATCGTGAGCGCCGTTGGTGTGGACGATGCGGGCATGGATAAAATCAGCGTTCGATTTGTCGATGACCAAATTGAATTGACTGACAATACGGAATTGACCGGCGAAGACCGTTTGACGGTGATGCCGGTGTCAGACGATCTGGGTGTCAGTGTTGCGGCACCGCGACTGGGTATCATGAGCATGGCGGCCGCCGAGGATCGCGGCACGACCGAGTTCGACGACCGCTCGGTGATCCTTGGCGAGCCGCTGCTTCGCGGCAACATTTTGGATCAATGGTTTTTGGACACCGGCGATTCGGAAATCTACGCCAACGCAACCATCCTTGCCGGCGACATGGATCTGTCGGCCTCGTTGGGACTGCTTGAAATCGGCGTCGTCGACGGCCGCTTGGGCAACGGAGTCGACACCGGTTTCACCGCCACGGCACGGTTGCGATTGCCTGATAATGGTGACAACGACGGCATCTTGCGTTTATCGGATATCGGTGGCGATGATTTCGCCGCGGCGATGCGGGACACCCATCCAACATTTGGATATGACGGCACGCTGACGTTGCCGCTGGAAATTCCGCTGCTTGGGGAAACGTCGGTCATCGAAGTCACGCTGGAGGGCGACGATGACGGCGATGCGATCGTGCGGCCGGTGCTGGATTTTGATGCGCCCGGGCTGTCGGATTTGATCAGCAGCTTCGAAAATCTTTCGCTGGCCGATATCGCGGACATGATTCGCCAGGCCGTCGACGTCCTTCGCAGCGAGGATCTGGCCGGCATCAACACCCCGATTCCCGCGACCGGCATCAGCGTCGGATCATTGCTTGGATTCGCCGATGATTTGGCCGACGCCGCCGATCAGCTTCTCGATTCCATCGACGTCGATTCGCTTGTCGATTTGGTCAGCGATTTTTCGGCGGAGATCAACTTGTTGGATGCCGGCCAGGGCGTGATCGCGGACTTGGAAGCGGCGCTGCTGCGGGTGTCCGGTGCGATTCGCGCGGTCGCCGATGAAGGGGTCGCGGCGAGTGGGAAAATTGTCGCCGCGATCGGCAATTTGCGCACCCGGGTCGGTTCGGCCCAGTCGTCGGGAATCGATGTCGGCATGTTGCAAAGCAAGTTGGCCGAAATGTCCGCCGGCGTGATTTCGACAGACAACTTGGCGTCTTATTTGACCGATTTGGTCCAGCGATCCAGTGGCCAGCCGATCACGATCGGCTTTGAAATCATCGACGCCGATGACAATCAAGATGGATTTCAGGCGGCCTTGAAGCTGGGACTTGGCTATGCACCGGAGTTCACGACGCAAACCGACTTTGATTTATCCGTGGGCAGTTTCGGCCCGCTGGTGGTCAGCAGTGACGGCGTCTTGGACGTCACGGTCGGTGGCACCGCGCAGCTTGATTTCGGTTTCAACTTCGATACCAAGACGCCTTATCTGTTCGATACCACGCAGTTTGCGCTGACCGCCGCGATCGACAGCGACTTGAGCCTGGCGGCGGGCCTTGGCGGCTTGACCGCCGGGGTGGCCGGCAACATCGCGTTGGGCGAAACCGGTGACCCGGGTGCACCGGCGGTGATTTCCGCGGGCCTGAGGTCGATCGGCAATCCGACGGACATGAACACGATTGGCGGCATCCCGATCGCACAACTGCTAAGCAACGGCATCACCAATGCGTTCGAATTTAACTTTGATGCCGAAGCCAGCGCTCGTTTGGATGTGGAATTGCCGGGACAAACGATCGACGATGCGATCACCGTGCAATACAACCTTGACGATGCCATCGCGGGCACTTTGCCGGACATCCAGTTCGATAATTTGACGACCGGGGTCAACGCGTACCTGAGCAGTCTGGCGGATTTGTCCAACATGAGTTTGGACCAATTGATCGCCGGCAGCCGCGCGGTGCTGGACACGATCGAGGGGGGACTATCGGCGGATTTGTTGCAGAACCTGCCGCTGATTGGCGACGGGGTGGATCTGGGTTCCAGCTTTGTGGGTCAGTTGCAAGACCTTGTGGATGAATTTGAAAACCTGGTCGTAGGTGCCGACGAACAGGTTGGCGCGTTGATCGATGATTTTCAAACCTTGATTTTCAATGCACTGGGTCCCGGCGGTGCGAACATCTTGAAGCTGGACCCGCTGCTTCACAACGATCCGGACGTCGATGATTCGGTCGAACGACCCAGCAGTGAGGACGTGGATGTTTCGTTGACGGATTTTTTGACGACGCCGCCAAGCGAAACCGAGTTCCGTATCCAGTTGGATTTGGCTGGCCGCGACGTCATCGATGTTCCCTTCGATCTGGGCTTGGACGCGGTTGCCTTGAGCTTTGAAACCAGCGGCGGCTTGGAACTGGCGCTCGGGTATGACGTCAGCTTGGGCTTTGGGATCAACCTGCGCGACGGGTTCTTTTTTGAAGTCAACGAAAACGTGGTGCCCGATGCGGATTCGGGTTTTCCAACAACCGACGCGGCGCCGGAATTCAACCTTGACGCTTCGGTCACCTTGAAGCCGGGCACCGAGCTGAAAGGCGAATTGTTCTTCTTGAACATTATGGCAGAATCAAACGCCATCGAGGATGTCAATTTGGATGGCGACCTGGACGACACGCTGTTCGAAGCCGTCGATGGCATCGATTACAACCGCGACGGGGACATGACCGACCGTGTCGTTGAAAGCGACCTAAACGGCGACGGTCGCATGTCGCGGGGCACCGGTTTTCGCGGCAACATCGCGCTGGATTTGCGCGACCCGTCCGGCGATGGTCGGTTGACGATTGGCGAAATGGCTGCCGAAGGTCGTGAGATTTTTTGGGCGGGTATCCAAACCGAGGCGTTTGTCGATTTGGCGATCCAGGCGGACACCGATGCCGGCCCGGAACTGCCCGCGATTTTTACCGACATGACGATGGATTGGGGCATCGGATTTTCCACATCCGACGGTGTGTTCGGTGGCGGCGCCCCGGCGGTCACGTTCCACGATGTGTCGCTTGACCTGGGCAGCTTCTTTCAAAAAATCGCCGGCGAAGCGTTTGATTTGTTTGACACGTATCTGGAACCGGTCAAACCCATCATCGACTTTCTTCGTGATGAGGTTCCCGGATTCAGCGATTTGTCGACGGCGACCGGTGGTCCGCCCATCACGTTTTTGGATCTCGGCCGCTTCGCCGGCGGCAGCCTGGCACGCACCGTCGATGAAGCCAAACGCGTCGTCAACATTATCGGCAGCATCTTGGACGCGGTGGAATCGATTCAAGGATTCACGGATGCCGATGGCATGCTGATCAACTTTGGCACGTTTTCGCTGGGCGGTGATCTGACCAATGGCGATGTCGAACCGACGATTCAATCGGATGCAGGAAACACGTTTCAAGCCGCTGCCGGTGACGGCCAAATTTCCAGCAGCGTGTTTGACCAGGTGGACCAAACCGGCAACGGCCAAAGGCAACGTGATACGAAATCGCGTCTGAAAAAGATGGGCCGCGAAGCGGCACGCGGCGGCTTTGGATTAAACATCCCGATCCTGTCCAATCCGCTCAACGCGTTCAAGTTGATCATGGGGCGAACGGTCGACCTGATCACCTGGGACCTTCCCACGTTGGACCTTTCGATTCCGTTTGAGGCGCGTTTTGGGCCCCTCGGACCGACGCCGATTTTCGCCAAAGTCGGCGGCAGTTTTTCAACACGTTTGGACTTTTCGATCGGCTTCGACACGCGTGGCATCACCACCACGGACAGGTTCTTTGATGGCGTTTATTTCGGCGACCGCGAAAACGTGTTTGAAGGCGACGACATTGACGAAGTGGAATTCGAATTGCGGCTGAACGCCGGCGTCGGCATCGATATCGGGTTTGCCAGCGTCTACCTGGTCGGTGGCGTTCGCGGCGAATTGAATCTCAATTGGAATGACATGGATGACGACGGCAAGTTGTACCTGGACGAACTGGCCGCACTGGCACTCGCGCGCTCGACACCGAACATTCCCGGCATTTGTATCTTTGATGCGTCCGGATCGTTGAACGCGGAACTGGGGATCGAAGTCGAGGTGGACCTCTTTTTCTTTTCGATCGAAAAGTACATCGCGCTGGTCGACGAGGAGTTCTTCAGTTTCAACTACACCTGTAGCGACGGGGTCACTCCCGCATCGGTCGAAGACGGCACGCTGCAATTGCATGCCGGGCCGTTGGCCGGTCGCCGAGTGCCGGCGTTGTTCCCCGGCGAACCGGCGTCCAGCAAGGACGACGACGAAACCTTTCGCGTGCGTCAAACCGGACCCGATACGGTCACGGTCGAATACGATTGGCAGGCGACGCCGGAGACCCAATTGGTCATCACGCGTCAATACACCGGAGTCCAGCGAATTGTGTTCGACGGGGGCCGGGGCACCGATTCAATCGAGATCGATGATTCGGCCATCACCGATCCGAACCAAAAGTTGCCGGTCACCTTAAAAGGCGGCGCGGGCAACGATCGACTGATCGCCGGCGACGGCCCGGCCATCGTCTCGGGCGGCACCGGCGACGATGTGATCGAAACCGGAAGTGGTGAAGACCGCATCATCTTCGAGGACCATTGGGGACGGGACACGCTGGTCGACGCGGGCGGCAGGGATCGTCTGGATTTCAGCGCGCTGTCCAGTCCCCTGGACATCGATGCCAACGACCTGCGGATCAACCAGGGTTCCAGCACGCTGCGCGGTCCCGGCGACGTGGCGGTGGCGGGCTTTGAAAGCTTGGTTGGCGGTGCGGCCCAGGATTCGCTGCGCTACAACGGCAGCGCCGCCGAAACGATTCAATGGACCATCTCGGGTACAAATTCGGGCCGGATCGATGGCGGGATCCAATTTCGAAGTTTTGAAGCTCTGGTTGGGGGTGACCAAACCGATGTCTTCGTGCCCACCGGCGGCGGCAACATCGGGGGCAGCATCGACGGTCGGGCCGGAAACGATGATCGTCTGGACCTGAGCCAGCTTTCCGAAACCATCTTGGTCGACTTGCAAACCCACACCAGCAATCGCATCGCCCGCTTTAACAACATCGAAGATTTCCGCTCGGCCGCCGGGGCATCCGACACACTGCGGGGCGATTCGGTCCAGCAAACGTGGACCATTGATGGTGTTGATCGTGGCAACATCGACGGCACGATTTCCTTCCGGGGCTTTGAAAATTTAACCGGTGGCGATGCCAACGATCGATTTGTGATGACCGGGTCGGGGCGCATTCGCGGCGACCTGCTGGGCACTCGCACGATCGGCAACGCCGATGTCGACACGCTGGACGTTTCGGACAAGCCGATCGCCATCCTGGCAAATATCTCCGGTGCAAATGCCGGCGTCGTGTCCGGCGGGGTCGATGTCCGCTTTGATTCGGTGGAAAGCTTTTTGGCGACGCCCGGCGATGACTTGTTCGTCTACGCACCCGGTGCGGGACTGAGCGGCGTGACCGATGGCGGTGGGGGCTTGAATAATGAACTTGACTATTCGGCCTGGACGACCGGAATCAGCATTGATTTGACCGACCCGGTCGGCGGGAATCACATCGGCGGTGTGGCCAATGTGCAGCATGTGATCGGCAGCGCGGCGGCCGACAGGATTGTTGGCAATCCCCAGCGCAACCGCATCTTTGGTTTGGGCGGTGTGGATACGATTGACGCCGGCGATGGCAACAACTTAGTCATCGGCGACAACGCCGATATTCGCCGCGGCGGCGGCACGATCACGTCGATCCGGACGCTTTCGAGCGCCGATGATGGCGGCGACGTGATCACGGCGGGCACTGGCAACCAAACGATTTTGACGGGCATCGGCGATGACCGAGTGTCCTTGACCGGTGATGGCACGCACTTTGTTGCCACCGATGCAACGCTGGTCAGTTTTGCCGGCGGCGAAGTGATCAGCATGCAATCGATTGCCGGGCCGATCGACGGCGGCGACCGAGTCGATGCGAGCTTGGGTCAACTGCGAATCTTGACCGGTCGTGGCGACGATCGCGTGACGTTGCAACCGAGCGTCGGCGACAGCGTCATCGTTGCCGATCGTGGCAGTTTGACGCTGCAAAACGGGTTGCCGATTTCCATCATTGGCAGCGCCCGCGCCGACTTTGGCCAGGACACGATTACCACCGGCAACGGCAACGATTTGATCATCGGCGGCGGTGGCGGCGACCGGATCACGTCCACCGGCGGCGACAACGTGGTTTTGGGCGACGACGGTCGCATCGAGGCATCCGACGGTTTCTTGGTGTCGATCCAGCCGACGCCCGGCGGCGATGACGGCAACGACACCATCACGCTGGGCGGTGGCGCCGACCAGGTCCGCACCGGCGATGGCAACAACATGGTTTATGCGGGTGGCGGCGCCGACGACATTCGCGCCGGCATCGGCATGGACACGCTTCACGGCCAAGCCGGGAATGATTTCTTGGTCGGCGATTTTGGCGACGACACGATCAAGGGTGGCGATGACGCCGATATCATCTTCGGCGGCGTGATGATCGGCTTGCCGGAAAATTATCGCCGCGGCACCGATGATTTTGGCAGCCTGCCGCGTTTGGACGCGATCGAATTGGAATTCCCCACCGGGTACACGCCGCCGGCGATCGTGCCCACTTTGTTTGGCGGCTTGGAAGTTCCCGGCACGGTCGACGATGGGATGGACACGCTTGACGGTGACGGCGGCGATGATGTCATCCTGGGCGGATTCAACACCGACACCATCACCGGCGGCGACGGCAATGACTACATCGACGCCGGTTTGGGCGACGACGGTGTGATCCTGGCGGGTGCCGGCGAGGACATCGTGCTGGGCGGCGAGGGGCGCGAGGAAATTTTTGGCGGTGACGGCATCGACCAATTGTTGGGCGGCGGCGAGAACGACACTTTGAAGGCCGGGGGCGGCAACGGCGTGGTGCTGTTGGGCCAACGCATGTTTGGCGATTCGGGTGACGATGAGTTGTTCGCCGGCGCGTTCGTCAACGACGTCGCCGAATTCACGCGTCGGGGCGACCAACTGTTTGGTGGTCTGGGCAACGACGCCATGCACGGCAACCTGCGTCAGGAATTGTTTGTCGGTGGCGGCGGCAACGACTTCATCGTCGGTGACGAATTCGCCGGCCCCGACTTAGAAAGTCGTGACGACGCCGACGCGACCGGCGGGGATGACATCATCTATGGCGGCAGTGGCGAGGATCAATTGTTTGGCGGCGGTGGCGCGGACGTCATTTGGGGCGGCAGCGGCAGCGACTTCATCGCCGGACAAACCGGTGCCGATCAACAATTCGGCGGTGCCGGAATCGATCTGTTTTTGTTGCCCAGCGGCGGTGCCGAATTTGACCCGGCGATCGATCGCATCGACGGTCACTTTGGCAACGAGCGCGAAGGCGATTTTGCCGACGACAACGCCACCGACATTTTGACCATCGAAGGGACCGATAACAGCGACACGATCCTGATTGGCGAATTCATCAGCGGCGACAACGCCGGTGATGCCGCGGTGATGTACGACGATGGCGATCGGCCACGCCAGTACATTCCGGTGAAGATGCTGGACGAAAACGGCAACCCGTTGATCGAACAATTTCGCATCGCCGGTTTGACGGGTTCGGACACGATTGGTTTCTGGACGGAATTGGCAAGCACGGCAGCGGATGCGGGCAGTCGCGAATTGCCCGCCGATCCCAAGCTGGTGGCACTGGCGAATTTGGAATTCATCGACGAATTCGGACCCCTGGATTTGTCGTCGCTGTCGGATGTTCCCGATTGGTCCGGCGTCTTCGATGGCAACTCGGGCGACGATATTTTGATCGGTGGTGACGGTCGCGATCGCATGGATGGCGGCGTCGGCAGCGACATCCTGTTTGGCTTTGATGGCGACGATCGATTGTGGGGCGACGGCGGTGGCGGCGCCGCGGCCGACCACGACGTGTTGTTCGCCGGCACCGGCAACGATGATTTGATCGGGGGCTCGGGCACCAACGAGTTGTACGCCTGGAGTTTTCAACCCAGTGTCCCGTTGATCGCTCCGCTGCCGCCCGACCAACAATACGACCAACGCTTTGGCGTGTTTGTCGACGACAACGGCAAGCGTTTTGTTGACGACGGTGACTTAAACGACAACGGCATCCTGGATGTCGACGACACCGTTGTGGTCGGCGCGCTGCGTCTGGCCCGGATTCCCGAAACCACCGGGCTGAATCGAATGCTGGGCGGCAACAACGACGACATGTTGTATGGCGGAACGACGCTGGATTTCATGTACGGCGATGGCGGCAACGACACGCTGGTGCGTTCCGATGGAACGACGTTTGAATCGGCCGACGGCAATGAAGGCGGCGATGATTGGAAGGAATACGCTCGCGAATCCGACCAATTGTGGTACGTCGGCGGCACCCGGGGTGCGGACAGCATCAACGTCAGTTACGTCACCGAACCGGGTTTGCTGGCCGATCATCACTTGATCACGCGGCTTACCGAAAACGGCGGCAGTTTTTCGTTTGCCGCTTCGGTGCGTTTGGACAACCGCGCCACCGATGCCGAGGGCAATCCGATTTGGACGATCGAGGATTTGGAATTCGCGCTTGCCCGTTTGCTGGAAGCACAAAGCCGCGAAGAACGCGGCGATGCCCTGACCGAAATCGCGAACGCCTCCGAACTGTCCAATGCCGAAGCCGGACTGCTGGCACAACTGCTTCCACCGGAGGGCAATTTCCAGGTCATCTTGATTGACGCCCTGGATGGCAACGACGTCATCACCGTGGGGCCGACAATTCAAAAAACGGTTTGGATCGACGCCGGCGACGGGGACGATGTCGTCACGATTGCCGAGGGCACCGCGATTTTGACCGACAACGCCGAGGGCGGACGCCGCAGCGGCGCAGTCAAACGAAACGATACGCCGGAATTCGCATTTGACTTGATCCAGCCACGGCAATTGCAAGATTCCGTTGGTGCTTTTGATGCGATCGTCGGCGGCGAAGTCTTTGACGATGGCCTGGTCACCTTTACCGGTTTAACGCTGGACAGTCCGACCGATGTGGATTGGTACGGGGTGACGTTTGCCAATGCCGGGACGGCCGCCGGATCGATTTCTGTCATCGGGAATTCCGACGCCGATCGCTTGACGCTTGCCGTGTACGAGGAATCTTCGATCAACCCCACGACGGGTCAATTGTTTGACGACGCGGTTGCCGTTTTGTCTTCGGGTTCGGGAATCGGAAGCTTGGCCGAGATCATTGACCTCAGTTCGCTTAATGCGGAAACCCGCTACGTCGTTCGCGTCGAAGGCGACAATCTTCCCACACGCTATTCGCTGCGAATCAATACCACGGGAATCGACGTCGCGTCCGTGGACACGCCGACGGTGGTGTCGCTTTCCAGCGCCAGCGATACGCGGCGACGCGACGTGATCATCGGTGGCGACGGCGACGACATTTTGCAGGGGGGGCCCGGCGAAGATTGGATCTTTGGTCGCGCCGGCAACGACGTTTTGATTGGCGGTAATGATCGCCAAGCCAGCGATTTGCTGTTTGGCGGCCAGGGCGATGACACGTTCCAAATCGTGCCCAGCCAGTTGCCGCTGAAATTGAACCAGCCCGACACGATTTTCGAACCGGGCAACGAAACGGCGCTGACGACGATGAGCGACCAGATGATCGGCGGACCGGGACGCGACCGAATCATGTATTTGGGCGGTGATGTCGATCGCCGTGGCTTCATCGTGCCCGATCACGCGGCGCTGCGATACAACACCCAACTGCACCGCTATGAATTCACGGCGCTGGTGTGGGATATCGGCAAACAGGAATTCAAAACGTACTACGACGACGTCAACGGGAACGAAGTCCGGGACGCGGACGAAGCGCTGCGTTTTGAAGAACAGTATTTGTTCTTTCAAACTCGCGAAATCGAGGACATGCAGTTTGACCTGCGTGCCGGAGACGACGTATTGCACTTGGGCGATACCGACTTGGGCGCGTTTGCGTATTTGCCCGTTCAAGAAGTTTCCGATGGCGTGTTCGCGATTGACGAATCGTTTGACGCGTCGGGCTACAGCGAACAGGGGATCATCGGGGGCAATCGCGAACAGGGTGCGACTGAGAACATCATTGTCGATGGTGGTTTTGGCGACGACACGATTGTTGGATCGGCTTACACCGACATCATTTCCGGCGGTCCGGGCGCGGACATCATTTACGGTGGCTTGGGCGACGACGAATTGTTTGGCGGCGGTGGTGCCGATTCGATTTATGGCAACGTACCGGCGGCGGAGGTGACTGAGACCCGTTTTCCATCCAATCCACCAAAACCGTTCAACTTCCAATTCTTTGGTTTTGAAGACGAAGACTATCGTTACGATTTTGCATTGCCCTATTTGGCCGCCCCGGTCGATTACGAGGGCACCGTGCTGGCGGCAGGCGATCAGCCCATTGCCACGGTAACTCGCGACGCCAAGGGCTACACCGCGGCGGGCGACGGTCCGCTGTCGACACCCGTTCGCATCGGAGATTTCAACGCCGACGGAACCGACGATTGGTTTGCCAGCACCGATCAGGTCAGCTACATCATCTTTGGCGATTGGCAATTGGAAGAACGTTTGGATGTGGTTGCCGATGCCGACATCACGATCGAGCACGCGGTGTTGGGCAAGCCCGCCGGAACGTTTGGCGATTTGAATGCCGATGGGACGACAGATTTGGTGTTTGTCAAAAACGTCGGCGGGCGGACGCAGGTGCGTTCGATCTTTGGCGGCTTCCGCACGCTGGATGGTCAGAATTGGCCGTCCATCTGGGGCCAGGACTTTGTCGACCGAACCTTGAAGGTCGGCGGAACATCGTACAACAGTCGGATTTTTAGGATCGACAATGGCCGGCTGAATCCGCAGCAGGCCACGGCCCGCCTGATCAACTACGACGGCGACTTGCACGCCGATCTGCTGCTTGCATCGGAGTCCACTCGCGGGACGCTGGTGACCCCCGATGGGTCGCAAATCGATCTGGTCCAGTCGTTGCCGATCGTGGATGGCGACGCGGAAGAGACGATCGATTTCTCTGAGGACAAAATCCTGGCGACTTCGACGGCCGTTTATGCGTTGCACAATCACGGTGGTGAAAGAGTCACGATCGACAGCTACAGCGAGGACAGTTTTGCGTCGCGGTACGAGCGATTCGTGGTGTTTTCCCCCGACCAAACGCAAGACGGTTCGCCGTTTGTCTCGGGCGGTCGAGCGGATTTGAACACGGGCAACGATTTGACCGCCTATCTATGGACCGGTGGTGGCGAATTGCTGGAATCGGTGGGCCAAAAAGTGTCCGTCGATTTCGGTTTCAATTATCCAATCGCGGCGGGCTTTGGAACGATCGGTTTGGCCATCGTCGACCAAACGGGTGCCGGGATCTACGAATTGCGGGTCGATGCGCTGGACGGTACCGCGGGCGGGACTCACACCCTGGTCGATTCGCTGATCGACCGAAATGTGGGGTCAAGCGACGTCAACTTTACCAATCTTTCGGCGTCACCGACCGGCACGATGAACTTGGAAGTCGAGGTGTTGGACATCAGCGGCGGGCTGACGACAATCCAGTATCGATTGACCGGATCGGGATTCGACTCGTTGACCGCCACCCGCGTGTTGCCGATGCAGGGATTGCGATTTGGACCGATCGCCGGTCGCGTGGTCGCGGGCGAATCGTTTCACGACAACTTGCGGATTTCCAAGCGAGGTGTGGTTTATGAATTGGGCGTCGATGGCGCGACGCCGCTGATTGAACTTGATCGTGAACTGGTCGCCGGCACGGTCGTCGATGACCGATTGCATTTGGCCACCAAAACGGCCCGCGTGGTTGGCCAGTCGGAAACGGTGCAGACGCTGCGGCAAAGTTCGTTTTCGCCGAACGATTTTGCGCTCACGGGCAGTTTCGACGCGTTTTCACCCAGTGGCTTTGTGATGGAAACGTTCGTCGATGCCGCCGGCGCTGAATTTCCGCTGCTGACATCATCCGAAGGGCTGTTTCGTCCGGAAATCGAAGTGGACGATCCGCCTTCGGTCATTCCCGCGGCGTTCATCACGCAATCGGTCAACGCGTCGATCGAAACCGCCAATGGAAACGCGATCGCGTGGCAATCGGGAATCCCCGTTGCACCGGAGCTGCGATACACGTTCGATTCGTCCAGTCTGGGAAGCGACGCTTCGGGTAACCAGAACGATGCGGCCAGTTTGCTTGGCATTTCACAAGATGCCGACGGTCACGTCGGCACCTCCGCACGTTTCAATAATTCAAATTCGGTCATCCAAATTGGTTTTGGAAATCAAGCGTTGAATGTGGGTGACCAGTGGTCCGCGTCGGCGTGGTTCAAGGGCGTCACGGATTCGGACGCTTGGAACCTGTTGTTCCAAGGCGATGGCGATTTCACATCCGGATTCGACGATCACATCCTGATTCAGGAACAGACGGATAATTTGGGTACGTTTGTCGCCCGCGAGGGCTTCGTGGATTCCAGTGTGGATGTCGATCCCGATGTTTACAACGACGACCAGTGGCACCACATCGTCGCTGTCGGGTCCGATGGATCGACCGAATTTTTTATTGATGGTGCAGCGGTCGGCATCGCCGCCGGTCAAGCGGCCGGGCTGTTCACACAGATCGGTAATTCAACGGTCGCCCCCGACACGGTTTTCGCCGATTTGCTCGATGAAATCACGATATATGGCCGGGCTCTGAGCCGCAGTGAGGTTTCGGCCTTGTACCAGGTGGATACCGCGATCGAATTTCAATACTTCGATCCTCGCTACCACACCGATGTGCAAAGTGTGCCGCTGGCGGACTTGCAAAGCGGTGACGGACTGATCTTTGAACCTGAGCCGGGTCGCGGTGGCGTGGTGCACTTGACGGACACGTCCGGAGCGACGCCGGCGAGTGAATTGATTTTGGTGGGCCGTGCGCGAGCGGGCACGGGCGTCAGCGGAGTGGAATTGTGGCGGGCCACCAACCTGGATGGCACGCCCAGCATCGCGGTGATTGATCTGCTACCGGGCGTTTCGGGATCGTTCCCCGAGGATTTGACGGTCATCGACGACACGCTGTACTTTACGGCCATCGGCGGCCCCGAAGGCCGTCAATTGTGGCGTTTGCAGCCCGGCCAGGCGACGCCCGCGCGAGTGCTGGATCGCGACGGCCGCGGCATCGATCATCCGCGACAATTGACCGACTTCGAAGGCACCTTGGTCTTCACCCGTGGCAACGATTTGTGGCGTTACGACGGCGTCGACTTTATTCGGTTGGCCGGTGATGCCGCCAGCCCCGGCGGCGACGCCCCGCGGCCGGTCACGCAGACAGCCGGCAAGTTATTCGTCGTCCAGGAAGATTCGGTCCTGACGACTTACCAAAACGATGTCATCGGTTATGTCTTTGATGGCCGAGCAATCACCGACGATGAAATTGCAGACGCTGATGGAATGACCGGGATCAACCCCGGATCGATTTTGGAATCGATGACGGCGTCCGAGCTGGGCGTGGATCCCTTTGGCGTGATCCAGACCGAAGTGATTGGCGACTTTGACGGGGATTCGACGGACGATCTGGCGATCACCGACGCATCAAGTTTGTCGATCGATGGGACGACGGTGTTTCGCCGCGACGTGGTGACCACCGACGATCTGAACGAATTCAGCGTGTTGCGTCCGTTCCTCGAGAGCTTCGGTGAATTCTCGGATGAATTTGAAAGCCAAGTCGGCAGCTTTACGATCCCGGGCGAGCCGGGCACGGAAGTGGATTTGAACTTCGGTTTGGAAATTGACAACGGCAGTTATCTGTTTTCCTTCGGCGTCTACGAACTGTCCAACGTCACCGCCGATCCGATAACCGAGCGGGTGGAATACGCCCGGCAAGCGATTCAGTCGGGCACCCTGATTTTCGACGATCGGAGCGTCAACGTCGGGGCAAGTTCCACCATTCGGCTGCCCGCCGGCGCGACGGTGGGTTTCTACATGATTCCCGACAATACGGTGGCGAACTTTCTGGCCGATCCGGAATCATTTTACGCCGACACGACGACGTTCGGGCTGGACGCTCCGATGTTCTCGGTCTCCGATGCAAACCTTGGTGAATTCGATCAAATGCTGGCCTTTGTCGGCAATGGTCAAACCCTGTTTGCCTTTGAAGACCTTTCGCGATTCGGAAACGCGTTTGGTTTTTCGGATGGAAGTTTCTCTGATCTTGTTTTCACTTTGGACGTCGCGCTGGCGGTCATCCAGCAGCAATCGCCCACCGCGATTGGCGACATCAACAACGACGGATTGGACGATTTGGCGTATCGCGAAGGATCTCGCATCTTTGTGCAACTGGGGGTGCCCATGGGACAACCCGTTCCAAGAACGCCCGACATCACACTGGACGGCTTTGGCGGCAATGAGTTGTCGATTTCCGGCGGCGACTTTTTCTTTGACGGCAAAGGCGACTTGGCGGTTTTGGAAAACGGCCAGGTGTTTGTCTTTTCCGGTCTGATCGATCACGTTGGCCAGACGATCAACAAAACCGATGCCGACGCGGTCGTCGCGGCGCCCGTGGTCCCGTCCGATCTTTCGGTCTTGCAGGGCGATTCAATCGATCGCGGGGTGGACGCGGGTTTTGATTTTGAAATTTCCGAAGCATCCCGATCGATCGTACCGACTCGGGTCGATCTGCCGCTGGTTGGCCGTCGCGATGTCGTGTTCAGCGATACCGCGGACATCACCAGGTCGTTTGCGATCGACCTAAGTGGCACCCGCGCGGTCGCCGAATCCGTCGGTGCGACCACCTTTGACCGCCCCGAATCGTTTTCGCTATCGACGGTGATCGATGTGCCGATTCCTGCGGACGACGACTTCGATCATCTGATGGATACGCTAATCGCGTCGATCAACGCGGAACTGGCCACGTCGACGGTGGCGACCTTCCCGGTCGTCGCCCAACGCTCGGGCGCCCGACTTGTGTTTCGATTTGATGGCGAAAGCGAATCGACTCGCTATTACGAAGTCGATTTGTCCGTCCGGCAATTTTCCTCGCGGACGTATACCGAATTGACACCGCTGCCGAATCTGGACGCCACCGGCGATGGGGCGGACGATTTGTTGATCGAATCGCACGGACGTAACAGCGCCGTGTATGTCGTCGCCAGCGGCGGCGACGTCGGCATGATTCCCGACGACTTCGATGGTCTGGAAAACTTTTCGGTCGCCGGATCGGGATCGTTTCTGGCCGATCGCGGCACCGGTCGTTTGATCGAATTTGACGACGAAGGCCAGCCGTATCAAACCATCGACGGCGAGCGCTGGTTCCAATTCTCGCTGCTGGGCGATGGACAACCCGGCGACGTGATCATGTTGGACGGTAACGTGCAGGCGGACCTGCTGGACGCCAGCGGCCGGCGTTTGCAGGCCGGCCGCGATCACATCGATTTGCGGACCGTCACCGCGGGAACTTATTACTTACGTGTGATTGCACCGGAGGGCGTGGCGATCGCCGGACCGCCGACGCTGGATTTTGATGCCGGTGCGGCGGCCGATTCGACCGTCGATGTTTGGGAGGGTGGACCGCTGGACGCCACGCTGACCGGCGCGACACTCATTTCCGACCTGCCGACGGCCGAGGGTTTGGTATCGGTATATCGCTTTGACGGGACCGGCGGCGGAGTCCTGCCGTCGTTATCGACACTGTCGCCCGACCCGAGCTCGGGCTCCGCCGCTTGGGAAATTGTTTTTCGCCCCAGCGGGCCGAACCGGCGGGAAATCTTGTTCGAAACGGGTGGTTTCACCGGAATGTCGCTTAGCGTCGTTCCGGATGCGGGTGGGTACCAAGTTTTGTATTCGATTCAAACGGCCCGCCAAGTCGATGAGCACTATGAAATTCGCTCGCAACGTTTGACCAATACAAGCGATTTCACCCGAGTACTGGCAACCTATGATGCAGTTGCCAAACAAATCCGGTTGTACGTCAACGGGGTTCCCGTTGGTGATCCGGTCGCGACGCCAAATTTGGGCCGTTGGACCGGCAACAACGAAGCCGGTATCGGAGGACTCGGTGGCAACCTTCAAGGCGGTGACTTTTCAACCGGCGGCATCAACGCCCCCTTCACCGGTGACATCGCTAGCTTCCGGTTCTATACGAGCGCCGAATTGGCCTCGCGAACCGAACAGGGTTTCCGAGTCATTGCCGACGCGCCGCGGGCGGGCCAGCAACAGTTGACTGAAACCGCGTCGGGGCCGGATGCCGATTACATCGACGGCGGTGATGGCGACGACTTATTGGTTGGCAACTTTGGCCTGGACCGCATTCTGGGCGGTAGCGGTCAGGATTCGATTGAGGGCGAAGCCATCGAAATCGCGATCGCCGATCCGGCGGATTCCAGTTTATTGCCAGTGGATGATTCCGAATTGATCGCCGGTCGCGAATCGGTGGAATTGGATCCGGTGTTGATCCGCACGGAGTTCCAACGCACCGCATTGAGCGAGAACTTCGAATCCCGTGATGCATTGGCGGGTTGGAGCCTCGACGGTGCTCGGCGGAGCAGTCGCGGAATTCACGAGCCGAGCGGATGGCAATCCTTGTTTGTCGGTGGTGTCCAATCGGCAGCGACGCCGACGATCGATCTGTCGGGGACGCGCCAGGCAACGTTGACATTCCAAGTGCAACGGGGGGGAATGCACCGCGGGTCGCCGGAAGTTGGCGATTTTCTGAACGTGGAATATCGCGATGTCACCGGAAATTGGATCACGCTGGATGACCTTGAAGGCACCGGTCGGCGAGAGAAACGATTCTCCGGTGTCACGTTGTCATTGCCGATTGCGGCCCTGCATGATGCGGCCAGCATCCGGTTTCGTGCCGCCAGCCTGCGAAATACCGATGGCTTGCCAAACATCAATCACCCCACGCACGACGCGTGGTTTGTCGATGACGTGCAAATCCGAGTGGTGGATTTGGGCAGCGAACCAGAATTGAAGAAATCGCTTGCCGAAAAACTGGGCATTCCCGTCACGATGGGCGAAACGGGTGTGCCCGTGATTCATGGCGAAATCACAACCAGCCAGTTGGCTTCGATTCGCTCGTTGGTGTTGACTTCACCATTGATTCAAGACGTCTCGGTTTTGAGTGCCGCGACGCGATTGCAATTCCTGTCGCTGGCCGGCACCGGCATTGACGCATCGGCGATTGACGTGCTTGCACAAATGACCGAACTGAAAGGTCTGGACCTTCGTGACACGAACCTGGATCCATCGTCGGACACCATGCTGCGATTGATCGAATCACTCGATCAACTCGAATCGTTGTACCTACCTGCAACTGATTTCACGACCGGTGACATCAACCTGGTTTCGCGCGAAGGCGACCCGGTGCAAACCGGGTTTGATATCGCGACGTTGAACTTTGATGGTGCCGACGATCGAGTCGATTTTGGACGCATCGCGGCCCTGGAAAACTTGGCCAATGATTTCACCGTCGCCGCGTTGATCCATCCACGATCCCGGACCGGACTGGACCGAATCTTTAGTTCGTCCAGTCAAACCGGCGGCGGCTTTGGTTTAGCGACTACCGATGAAGGGCTGCTGTTTACCACTTATGGTATCAAAGACTATTACTTCGCCGTCGACATCCCGCTGAACGAATGGACCCACGTGGCGGCGTCGCTGCGAGCGGACAACGACGTCGATTTCTTTGTCAATGGAAACCTTGTCGGAACGGTCTCTCACGACGCGCCCGCGAACCCAACCACCGACCCGTTTTTGCTCGGTGGCACGGCAAACTTCCACGACTTCGACGGAAAAATCGCCGACGTGGGCGTCTGGGGGACCGCGCTGGACGCGGCGGCCATTGCGCGAATTCTCGATCGTGGCAGCAATGCGAACGCGGATGACTTGATCGCGTTCTGGGACGTCAACGAAGGTTCCGGCGACACGGTGTTTGGCCAAGGCCCCGGTGCAACCAATGGTACGCGCGTCGGCACCACTTGGGAATCGACGCTGCAGGTGACCGGCGTGGTCGAAATCGGCCCCGATCTGGTGCCCCGATCGACCCGGCCGGGATTCGGCACGGTGACCTTCCGCCGCGAAACGCTGCCGGTTCGCATCAGCAACGCGGCACCGTTGGTCGCGGAAATCCCCGCGACGCCGAACGGTTTGTTTGTCGAAGGGGATCAAATCACGGTGGGGCTGCCCAGTCGCAACGCGGATTATCGTTTGCCGCTGCTTCGCAACGGCATCGAAATCGGACCGATTGTCACAACCTTTGCGTCGCCGTCGGATCTAGCCAGCGGCGTCGTCAGTGCTTCGATCACCTCGCCCGACGGGACGGTGACCGACCTGACATCGACATCGCTGCGTTTTGATAACGCTCGATTGGATCTGCCCGGTCAAACGTTGCAGGGACTGCGAGACTTCACGACCTCGTTCTGGCTTCGCCGCGATGTCGATTCGGGACTTGGGACCGTCGTCAACGCCCACAATCGGGGCCGCGATGATCAAATGGTGATCGCGACCGATGATGCCGGGGTGCTGTTGACGCTGGACGGTCAAACGGTCCGCTGGGACGGCCCGCAGGTCAACGACGGCCAACACCATCATTACACCATCCGGTTTGAATTTGCTTCGAAGACCGCAACGCTGTTCGTGGATAAAATCACGCTGGGCGAAACAACGTTTGGCGGAAATTTGAATGCCATCCGCACCAACCGCGGCGGCGGTGTTGTCATCGGACAACGTGTTGCATCCGGCGGCGGATTTGTCGACGGCCAAGGGCTCACGGGCGAACTGGATGAATTGGCGTTCTGGAGTCGTCAGCTGAATCAAGACGAAATCGATGATGCTTTCGAGGTCAAAATCGATACTTCGTCCAATAGCCTTCGCGGCTACTACACAATGAACGAGGGATCGGGATCGCTGGTTTCCGATCGCAGTGTTTTTGGTCGCGACGCGACGATCTTGACCCAAAACACGATCGAACTTGCCCATACCGGTCGTTACATCCGAGTCCGAAATTTGGGCGATGATCCGCGTGGGTTGCACGCTGCCGAAGTCGAAGTCTTCGCGCCCGGTCACACTCTGGAAAGTGGACTAGATCCCGGGGACGACTTGGCCCGCTACCAACGCGGTGCCAGCGTCGAATCGGTTATCGGAACGCCCGAACTGCAGCCGACGCGATGGACCCGTCGCGAGTTCCCCGCATCGAGCGGTCGCCTGATCAACGGATACTCCGACCGGCCGATTTTCGCACCTCAGCGAACCTTCGCATTGACCGACGATGTCGGCAATGAGTTCGTCATCGATCTGGGCCGAAATCGCGAAGTCGGCGCGATTCGGGTGTGGCAGCGTCAAGATGGCTTGTTCCAAGAGCGTTTGCAAAACATCGAAGTCTCTTTGCTGGCCGATGCTCGCCAGACCGGTAGTTCCATCGCCCAGCCCGGCGATGTCGTGTTCACCCAAGTGTTCACCGAACAAGTTCCCGATCTATCGGCCGCGACACTGGATGTCCAACCGGCATTGGTCCATTACCGCTTGGATCGCGCGATCAACGGTCAAGTGGTCGATGTTTCGGGAAACCAGAACGACGGAACTTATGTCGGCGACGTCGCGAAGCTTGGATTGCCCGCGACTTCGCGAACGACACGTTCGATCGAATTCGACCGAGACGATCCCGACAGCCGCATTGAAGTGCCGGCGCTGGGTTCGCTGGACAAAATGTCGTTGTCCGCTTGGGTCCGAAGGGAATCCAACGACATCTTTAACGTCGTCTACAACAGCGACAACTTTGCCCCCGGTGCACTGCACCTGCAATTCATTACCGATGGGCTTCGCTTTACGCTGCGGGGCACTCAAGAGGTCGACCTTGGTAACCATCAAACCGTGCCCCTCGGCCAGTGGACGCAAATCACGCTAACCTACGATGCACCCTCGGGAGCATTGAACTACTTCGTCAACGGAGAGCTATCCGAGACACACAACATTGGCACCCGAACCGTCGAACTGGGCCCCGGCAACATCGGTGCCTGGAACGACAACGGAACCATCAGTCGCGGTTTCCAAGGCGGCATCGATGAATTCGCGATCTTCGATCGAGTCCTTTCCGCCGAAGAGGTTCGCGAGCGGTATGCCAATCACCGTGCCGCGGGATCACCGGTCTTTAGCGACAACGTCGCCGCACCCACCGCCGGTGTGTTTACCGCGCTGGACAACGGCACGTATCGTTTGAATGTGCTGGCGTCGGACCGCGAAGGTGGTGTGACCAAGGTGGTTCGCGCATTTGAAGTTGCCAATGTCGCGCCACAGGTTGCCGATCTGGGGCGAATCCGCGCGTTGACGCCCGAGATCGGCACGCCGATCCTGTTCGATGCTCGAAGCGCCAGCGATGCCGGTGCGAACGATCAACTCCGCTACGAATGGACCGTGACGGCCAACAACGGCGAAGTGATTCGCGATGGTGATGAAATCAGCTTTGAATTCACGCCCGAATTCGCGGGCTATTTCGATGTCGAATTGACCGTCACCGATTCCGATGGCGCCGCGACGTCGCTTTCCGAATTGATCGAAGTCCGGCCCGAAGCGATCATCGGTGACGATTTGGGCGGCTTGGTCAGCCGCAGCGTCGCCGCGACATTGGGTGATGTGGTACCGCTGGTTGCATCGGAGTCGTCGGCGGTCGCTCCGTCGGGAACCGAGCGTTCCGGTGGTGACCCGGCGGCGACGCGGATTTGGCAATGGGAAGTGGTTCGTGATGGGGGCGTGGTCGCGACGTCCTCGGACGAAGTTTTCCCATTCGTGCCCGATACCGTCGGCGTTTACTCCACCAAGCTGACGGTGATCGACCGCTTTGCCGACGGTCGACCCGACTTGATCGACCAGGAAACCTTGGACATCCAGGTCGCCGCCCTTGACACCGTTCGCGTCACGGCACCGCGATTGACCGGCGAAGAAGGCGACATCTTGGAATTTCGCCTGAGCGGATTGCCGGATTTGGACACCGTCGACGGGCGCAGCGTCGATTGGTCCGTCAGCCCAGCTAGTTTCGTACGCATCCCGGATACCAATCCGGCGGTGCTGCGAATCCGTGTGAGCGAGGATGCCAGCTACACGATCGACGCGACCGTCACCGACACACTGCTGGGCACGGATATCGTTCGCCAGGCCGATGAAGTCAATGTTGTGATTGAAAACGCGGCCCCCTCGATCGTGGTCGACCCGGTCGCGGCGTTTGAAAACGCGCCCGTGACTTTGGCCGCAACGGTCTTTGACGCCGGTATCGACGATACCCAAACCTTTGTGATCGATTGGGGCGACGGCTCGGACCCGGAAACGGGCAACGTCAGCCCAGCCAGCGGAAACCAGCCGGCAAGTTTGTCGGCCGACCACGTCTATGCCGCCGTGGGCCAATACCAAGTCACGTTGACCGTGATCGACGATGCGGGTGCCCCGCGAACGGTGAACGTGATGATGCCCGTGCGAAACATCGCGCCGACGGGAATGGACGATCGAGTCGAGGGCGCTTCGGCGGATCAAATATCGACCTTGGACGAATTGCTTGACAACGATTCCGATGCCGGTGGCGAAAGTGGTTTGACGATTGTCAGCGTGACGCCGTTTTCCCAATTGGGTGCCGCGCTTTCCATCATCGAAGACGGCAAGGAAATCACATACGACCCCCGTGACGTCAACGTGTTCGCCTCGTTGCCCGACGGCGAAACGGCCAGCGATTTCTTTGAATACGTATTGTCCGATGGAAACGGAGGCCTGGATACGGTGCGGGTCGAAGTTTCGGTCGTCGGAC
>JBCCRW010000020.1:0-26767 GCA_039201055.1 Planctomycetota bacterium
GCCTCGACACGCCCCCCATCACTACGGCGTGGCATGGATGATTCCAAGGACCAATCGTACGCGTTGTTTGGAATCGCCCGACACCGATTGGATCGGATGCTGCTGCCGGTGGGCGGATTTCGCAAAACCGAGATTCGTGAAGTTGCCGAAAGCTTGGGCTTGGGCGTCGCCGGAAAAAAGGATTCGCAGGAAATTTGCTTCGTCACTCAAGGCCATCACAGTGACTTTGTGCGGGCCAAGGAACCCACGCGAAGCCACGGCACCGGCGGCGAATTTGTGATGACCGACGGCACCGTCGTGGGAACGCACGGGGGCTACGAGGCGTTTACGGTCGGCCAGCGGAAGGGCTTGGGCATCGCCATGGGACGACCGGTGTTTGTGGTTCGCGTCGAGCCGCAGACGCGCCGCGTGGTGCTGGGCGACCGGGAGGATTTACTGGAAAGCGGTTTGATTGCCGGCGAGGCGAATTGGTTGGTCGATCCGCATTCGATTCCCGAAAATGTCCACGTGCAAATTCGTTACAACGGCCGCGCCCATCCAGCACGGGTGTCCATCGATGCGGCCGATTGCCAGCGTTTCGGTGTCCATTTCGAACAACCCGAATCGGCGGTCGCGCCCGGTCAAGCCGCCGTAGTTTACGACGGGGATCGCGTGCTGGGCGGTGGCTGGATCGAAGCGGCGACCGGCGGGATTTAATGGTCGGAGTGGGAGACCCGCCGGATCGAATTGGCATAGGCACTGAGCGGGTTCCAAAAACATCCCAGGACCAATAATCCCACGGCCAGCCCCAGGCCGACCGCCGCGACCCACGCCGTCAGTCCAAACACAAACGTGATGGTAAAGGACACCAAAACCAACAATGCCGCCGGGAAAGCAAAAACGGAATATTCCCATTTGGAGCTTTGCCCCGCGATGACCAACACCAAAGCGGACAAGCCCAGTCCCCAACCGGACAACATCAGCGGATCGAGTGCTTGGGGAATGCCGGTTAACGTCGCCCCGAGATCGCGCAATCGTTGCATCGGATTGCCATCCGAAAGCGCTTGAATTTGCGACAACAATTGCTCGCGATGCGGGCTGGCAAACAACCCGGATTGATAGAGCCACGAAAAGAAACCGACCAACAAGACGATACCCAATGTCAGCCGTGCCTCGTCGCCCATCAGGCGTTCGACGCGTCGCGATTTGGCCCGCCGCTCGCGGCCTCTTTGCCGTACACGCTCTTCGCTGAGTGCCATGTCCAAATGCGTGGGCACATTAAGCGAAGCCCTGGACCCGCTCGCCGGCGCCATACCACCCAAGTCCGCGCCCCCCAAGTCCGCGGGCATCGAAGCGGCGGTCGACGAAGCCGCCGGCATCGGCTGGGCCATCGCTTCGTTGACCGAGGGGACCAGATCTTCAAAATTCATCGCGGCGAAGGCGTCGCCGGACGCCGCCGTTTGACCACCGGATCTGTGTGCCCCGGTTCCAGTACCGCCACCCGCACCGGTACCCATTCCCGTGGGTGGCAATTGCAAATCCGCAAAGACGTCGCCTCCACCAGCGTTGGGAACCGAAGCGCCCGCGGCTGTCACCGAAGCGCCCGCGGCTGTCACCGAAGCGCCCGCGGCCGTCACAGACGCATTCGCGGCCGTGACATGGGTGACGTTGATGTGAACGTCCGTTTTGTGTAGCGAGATCTCGGGTCCCGCCGAGTTCCTGTCCTGTGGGCCGGGCCGCTTCGCCAGCGTGCCCGGCAATGGATCGCCGTCAAACGCGTCTTCATCGTCGACCAAAACGCCTTGAAGCGCATCGCGACCGGCCGCCGCCAATGGACTCGACGAAACGCGACCAGGCGATGCACCCGAGACGGCATCCGGTTCCACTGAAGACGACTGCGGGTTCGGAAAAACGCCCTTGGGGAGCTGCGCCGGGTCCCGCGACTCGGCCTGGCCGACGCTCGATTCGGGCAGCGGCTGGCCCCCGCCGGATTCCGTCGCTACCGCGGGACCCTCGACTTCGCCGGCAAACCCTGGCTGCTCTTCGGCGAAACCTGGCTGGCTAAAGCCATGCGCTTCCGGCGGCATGCTTCGCCGTTCGAAGTACTGCCGACGGGCCAGAAACACCAGACCGAACAAACCACGACGCTCCAAGCTTGCCTTGCGAATCAAATCGGCAAAGTAGTCGCGGCATCGCGGTCGCGATTGATACAACTTGGGGACGGTCGCCCGCAGCATGTCGACTTGGCCGCGGTAGGTTTCGTAACCGAAATGTTGTCCGTAAAGCCGCGCCCAATCGGCACCCAGCAAGCGAGCAATCCTCTGTTCAATCAGCAGCGGGTTGACCCCACGATGGCGTAAATCACGCACCAGCGTTTCCAAACCGGCAACCGCGCCGGCCCGTTGTTCAAGCAGTGGCACGTAGACCAACAAATAAACCTGCAGCATCAGGACCGCGCCGGCGATCAGCCCCATCAACGCCGCGATCCAGCCGCCGTAGGCAAGCAGCGCCGCCGTGGTGGCGATGACCGCCGCGGCGACCCAGACATATTCCCAAAGGGGCCAATTCAAAAACCAAGTCACCGAGCGTTGGGCCACCGGATTGGAAATCGACTTGCCCTCGCCCAGACCAAACCAGATCGCCATCGCGCCGACCACCATGGCGGGCCCGAAAGCGATCCAGTCGAGTGCCAGGTAGGGCACCGCGAAAAACATCACCAAGCCCAACCCGGTCATCACGGCGGGCAACCACCGCAGTCGACGACTCCAACCCGGCGGGTCAAATTGTCGTGCGAGTCCTTCGCAGTGCTGACGCAGCTTTTCACCGGCCTGAAACTTGGACGGATCGCCGCCGGCGGCCGCGCCCGCATTCGCACCGGCGGCCGCGCCCGCACTCGTGCCGCCGGCGTTCCCCGTTCGCGGAGGTGGCGTCGCGGTGTCCGTCCGAAAGCGTGATCGTTTGGGGGTCGTTTTCAACGGCTTTCCAACGCGTGTCCAGAATTCAGGCCCAATTCCACCGCAAGCTTACCAACGAGCGACTGGGTCTGTCGCTGGCGGTTTCGCCATGATCCGGTGCGGCGGTTGTCCCGCCGATGGGCCGCCCGCCGATGATTAAATCACCCCCGCGAGAAACGCGAAGCCCAGCGAGGTGAAGAAACGGTGAAGTTTCCGCGTTCTGGCGAACGTCGGCTACGGAATTGCCTTGTGGAACAAAGTATCAGCGATCCGATTCGGGAATCTCCATCGCGCGGCGATCGGGATACGCCGGACGCGGCGGTTTGCGGTACGGACGCCGTTTGATCTCCTCGAGCAAATGGTCAACGCCCGCGCGCAGCTGCGGGTCGCCGCCGTTGATCATCTTGGCCGGGTCATCAATCACGTCGATGTCCGGAGCCACGCCATAACCCTCGATGCCCCAAGTCCCATCGTTTTCGTAATACGCAAACGTGGGCACCGAGACCGAAGCGCCGTCAATCAATTGTGGCCCACCGGTGATGCCGACCAACCCGCCCCAAGTGCGACGACCGATCAACTTGCCCAAACCGGCGGCGCGGAACAACGCGGGGAACATGTCACCGCCCGAACCGGCAAGACCATTGATCAACATGGCCTTGGGTCCCTGGTGCGAATCCGGCGGCCAACGCCAATCCTGGCCGTCGCGGCGAGCCCAATAATTGGTGCTGGGCCGATTGAGCAGTTCGATAAAGCGCGTCGGAATCTGGCCACCGCCGTTCCAGCGTTCATCAATCAACAACGCCGGCTTGTGCATCTGGGCATAGAACTGTCGAAACAGATCGTTTTGCCCGGGGATGCCGGTGTTGACCACATAGATGTAACCGACCTGGCCATCGGACCACCGGTCGACTTTTTGTCGATTGGTTTCGATCCAGTGTCGAAATCGTAAATTGGTGTCATTGCCGGGAAGCCGAACCGTGATGATTCGCTTGCCGTCGTCTGGATCTTCTTTGCTAGCCTCTGGATCGTCTTTGCCGACCTGGTCATTTTCTTTGCCGGCCTGGGCCGCTTCGTCCAACAACGTCAGCCGGACCGTCTTGCCACCGAGCGACTGCAATCGTTCGTACGGGTTTTCGTCCGTTTTCAATTCCATGCCGTCGATCGCGATCAGGTGATGGCCGACTTTGGCACCGGCGATCTCCAGCGGATTTTGAGCATCGGTGTCCCAAGGGCCACCGCGATAAAGCTCCGCGATGCGATAATGGTCCCCGTCGACTTCCAAGCGGGCCCCCAACATTCCCACGTTGGAATTCGCGCCGCCACCTTCCTCGCTCCCGCGTCGATAATAGGCGTGGCCGACATTCAATTCGGAAATCATTTCGCCGATGATAAAACCGACGTCCTCGCGACTGCCCGCCTTGCCGACCAGGTCGCGATAGCGAACCTTCACCGCATCCCAATCGACGCCGTGCATGGTGGGGTCGTAAAAAAAATCGCGTTGCATCCGCCACGCGTCATCGAACATTTGCAGCCACTCGGCACGCCGATCGACGCGTTTGTGCATCGGCTGAGTGATGACTTTTTTAGATAGATTCTGGCCCGCCGACGCACGGATGACGGCGAAACTTCCGCCCACCGCAACCAGCACGTGCTTGCCATCGGCGGACACCTCAAAGCCACCCACACCGGCGGCAACGGTTTGCTCGCTCGGTTCATCGGCGGCCATTTCAAACAGTTTTAATTGCGGTCCTTCATCACCGATGCGGGTGTACAACAACTTGCCGCCTGCACTGACTTGCAATTGCCCAAAGCGTCCCGCCGGAACCGGCACGGGAATCACCCGCCGCTGCAAACCTTCAAAGTCGATGTCAAACGACTCGGTGTCGGCTTTGGAATCGTCATCGTCTTTGTTTTCGCCGTCACCATCGTCGGAAACTTTCTTGGGCGAATCATCGTCTGCGGCCTGACGCTTGCCCGTGACTGGCGCCGTGATGCCAGCCGTCGCGATCTTGACCTGGCCTGAAAACGAATCGCCTTTCACTCTGGCGCTGACGACTGCGGGCCCCAACGGCGATTTGACTTGGCATGAAAACTTGCCCGTCGCCGGATCGAAGCTTGCATCCGTGATCGGCAAGTCGCCACCGGGTGTCGACACGCTGCCGCTGATCGAATCGCCATCGCGCTTGATGATCAGAGTGACCGTCCGCGCCTCGGCGGGAATCAATTCGGATTCGACTTTCATCGTCCAAACGCCGGCAATGGGATCGCCCGGCGAATCCGAATCGCCATCCTCGGATTCTTTCTTGTCGGATTCCTTCTTCTCGGGTGTTTCGTCGGCTTCATCATCATCCGCGTCCGCGTCGTCTTCCCATTGGACTTCGTCGGTTTCGGGCAAGAGCGGATTTTTCACATTCGATCGCAGCGGCGCGGCCAACAGGACTTCCGTGTTGGAGTAGATAAAGGACTGGCCAACGCTTTCGTATTCCGGATTTTTGAACGACCGCGACGAAACGAAGTAAAGGAAGTCACCTTTGCGATCAAACGCCGGTTCGGTGTCGTTGAAATAGCCGCTGGTCAACTGAGTGGTGGTTTCGTTTTCAAAGTCATAGACCCAAATCGAGGACTTCCCGATTTCGTCATCGGCGCGGCGGTCGTACGCCAACCAGCGTGAATCATGGGAAAAGCTAAGCGTGGGATTCGACGCCCAACCGTCCTGGTCCAAGACCTTGGTTTGTTTGGACGGGACATCAACGCAAATGATCTGGCCGGATTTATCGGTGAACAGCAATTTGGAACTATCCGGTGACCACACCGGCGTGTATCGCCAATGCGTTCCATCGTCGGTCAATTGTTTTGTTTCGCCACGACCATCGCTTTGGGTCACATACAATTCATATTCGCCGGTTTTGTCGCTGAAGTAGGCGATCCACCGCCCATCAGGACTCCATGCCGGATAGCGCTCGGCCGATCCATCGCTGTCATCCAAATTTCGCGGGATGCCCGACTTGGCGGGCAGGGTCCAAATGTCGCCACGAGCCGACACGGCGACCCGCTTGCCCTGTGGCGAAACCGAACCGCCACCCATGAACTTTGACGCATCGATTTTGGCGGGGCGAAGACGCGGTCGATCGCCGGGGATGCGAATGGAAACCTCGGCGAGTTTTTCATTGCCAAGATCCAACAAGTACAGCTTGGGACCGTTCTGCAAAATAATCTCGCCCTGGTCCTCGGGTCCCGGTCCGATCGATGCATCCTTGGTGTCGTAGTCGACAAACCTGGTGACTTGGCGATGCGAATCGTCCTCGGGATTCCAAACCCAAATATTCAAACGGTGGTTTGGACCGGCATCGGACAGGTAATAGATTTGTTTGCCAAACCACATCGGCAAGGAATCGGTGCCCTCCCAGTTGGTCACCCGTTTGGAAATGGAATCGTTTGGCGCACCCGTTTCGGTTTCGCCATCGACCGCGCCGGGATCGGCAATCTCGGGTGCATCCAATTGCAACGTCCAAATGTCCGACGCCATGCCGCCGCGGTATCGTTTCCACGTGCGGCGGTCGCGCGAATAAGGCGTGTAGGCGAGTGTTTTGCCGTCGCCGGACAACGCACCGTTGTTGCCGTAGGGAACTGGCAATCGTGTCGGCAACGCCGCGTCGGCGTCGATGACAAACAATTGTTCCATCCGGCTCAATCCCGCGTGCCCGTTGCTTGAAAACAGCAATCCACCCTCGGGGGTCCAATCGCACAGCCGCTCGGATGCCGGGTGGAACGTTCGTCGCTGGGCGATGCCACCGCGGGCGGGGATGACATACAAATCGCGGCCGCTGTCATAATTTCCAACGAACGCGACCTGCCTACCATCGGGCGAAAACTTGGGCGTCGATTCGGTGCCCGGTGGGTCGGCAAGCGGAGATGCCAGGCCGCCATCGCGACCGACGATCCACAACCCGCCGGCGTAAGAAAAAACGATGTCGGTTTTGGAAACGTCGGGCGACCGAAACAGCCCCGCATCCGAGCTGGGGGCATCGGCGTCGGCTGCGACGGCGGAAGTCGAAACGGGTCCGCCGAAGAAAAAGGCTAGAAACAAGCAAAACAGGCGTATCGGCATCATGAGGGTCCATCGAGTGAGCGTCATTTTCGGACACTTTAACATCGAGAGGCTATTTCGGTTGCCTTTGGCTCGTTGCTTGCACGCTCAGGCTTGGATGAACTTCCAACAGTCCATTGCGAAGTACGCCCACCGCGTTACTCAAAATGCGTCATTTCAGACTTCGCGGCTGACGCGATTCAAGCCACCCATTTTTCAAGCCAATCCTGTTCGGCCTTCGGCAGCGGCGGAGGCAGCAAGGCCCGTTTGCTGAGCTGCCAATACCGACCGGTTTGGTAACAGCGGTCGACCAAAGGTTGAAGATCCAAGGCGGCGTCCGCTTCGCCGGATCGCAGCGGAATTCCAATGACCGGCAAACGTTGTCGCAGCGGGCAGTGGTAGAAATCGCGTTCGTCGTAACAGCCACCACGCGCCGCGGAAATAATGAGTATCACCCAAAGACATTTCGGTGGGTGCTTAGCATCGGGTCACCAAGAAGCGACAGGTTGATGCGTAGCGGATGTTGCGATGTCTCTTCGGGACACCCGATGAACACGCAGAGCAATCCCGCCACGTCAGTTGTTGTCACGCGGTGCTTTGTCCGGCTCGCCAGGCGGCCTGGATGGCGTCGCTGCCGTGATCGCGTTCCAAACGCCGGATCGCGAAGTGGGCACGCGCGAGTTCCTGGTAATGGGCGATGAAATAGCTGTTGATCAAAGCCCCGCCGACGGCGCCAATCACCGGCAACGCCTGGGCTGTCATTTTTTGACTGACCACGACGCCAAATTTCCCGCCGATGCTGGACAGCAGTTTCACCAGTGGCGGTGCGGTCAGGTCGGCGGTTTTGTGGGCCAGCAAGTATTTTGAAGCCTCGGAGACTTGCTTTGCCAAAGCCGCGCGGACGGCGAAATAGCCGACCTCGGTGCTGTCGCCAAAGTGTCGGGTGCTGTCGCGAAAGTGCCGGGTGCTGTCGCGAAGGTGCCGGGCCGGATCGGAATCGTTTTCCGGTTCATCGCCAGGCCAATCCTTTTCATCGCCAATCCAATCATCCTGAGGGTGCGCATCTCGGCCGCCGCCGTCGAGCGCGAACACCTCCAGGCACGCCAGCCGCGTTTCCAGGTCACCCAAATCCTCCCCCTGGCTACGGGCGATGTCGGCGATGCTGCGCAGGATCAAGACCGTCGAAACGGGCAATTCGGCGGCAACCGACGCCAAACCAAAGGCTCCACCGGCCGCCCCGGTGACGCCCGCCAGAAATTTGTGGGCCAGTAACTTAGGCTGCGCGGGCAACTTGGGTTGCAGGGGTCGGGAACTTGAATCGCCACTCGAGCCGGACGCATGATCGTCTCGCATCGTCGCCAGCGCCACTTGAAGCGCTGACATCAACGCCTTGTCCACGGCCGCTTGCAGGACTTGTTGGCCCGCTTCGGGCAGCATTCGCAGCGAAGCGGTCATCGGAGTGCCCAACAATTCGGTCAGCCGGTCGGCCAAACCGCGTTCGGTCAAAACCTGCCGGCATTGGCTGATTTCTTCCCGAACCGATGCGGATAATTCGTGCTCAGGCGTCTCGGTCATCGAAATCCCTCTTTCTTCGGTTTCACGCGTCGCGTTACACTACCCAGACTACGCATCCGCAGGAAACGGGTGCAGGCTCTCGAAAACCCGCACCATGCCGGTTTTTCAGGGTCCTCGGGATCGCGACACCGGCGACGCGATCCGATCGACAACGCCGGCAAACAGGGAGGTGAGCATGTCGGGCGAATCGTTTCGTTTTATTCACGCCAGCGACTTTCATTTGGAACGTCCGCTGGGTGATCTGGATGTGCTTCCCAAACACCTGCGTTCGGCGCTTGCCTCGGCCCCCCGCAACGCGGCGCTATCGGTTTTCGAAGCCGCGCTGGCCGAAAACATTGACTTCTTGGTGCTCTCGGGCGATTTGTTGTCGCCCACGGCCGCCGGGCCGCACGGGATGAGTCTGCTGCTCGAGGGCTTCGAACGACTCAATGAAAAACACAAACCGGTGTTTTGGTCCGCCGGCGTCGCCGACGACCCGGCGAAGTGGCCCGATTCGATTCCACTGCCGGCGAACGTGCATCTGTTCCCCAAACAAAACGTTGAATTGGTGCCCGTGCAGCGGGCCGGACGCACGATCGCCGCCGTCGTGGGCCGCAGCAGTGACGGCCGCAGTCATTTGCATGTCCCCGGGTTCAAGTTCGATCCCGTCGATTCGTTCACCGTTGGCGTCGGCTATGGCTCGGCTGCCGCCGGAACGCTGGACGATGTGCCGCTGGATTACTGGGCACTCGGCGGACGGCACAATCGCGAAGAGATCGAGGGCGGAGCTCGCTCGGGTGCAATCTATTGTGGATCGCCGCAAGGCCGGTGCTTGGACGAACCCGGATCACACGGTTACACGATGGTCGATGTCGATGCCGACCAAACGACCCGCATTCACGAAATGCCTTGCGACACGTTTCGCTACGCGGACGAAAAGATCGGGTCGGCTCAAATTAGCGAAGCGGGTAGCTTGAAAAACGTCTTTGGTCACCGCATCGCTCGGCTGCAACACGAAGCCGCCGGACGGCACCTGATCATCCGTTGGACGATCGAAGTTCCCGATGCCGGCATGTTGCCGTCGATCGGTCAAACACGCGAATTGTTAAGCGAACTGCGTCGTGATTTTGGTTCGGGCAACCCGTCCGCGTGGACGACCGCGATTCGAGTCATGCCGCCGAGTCAATTTCCGCAATCGTGGCAGGAGGAGGACACCATCCTGGGCGACTTTTTGCGAGTCGCCGACGTGGCTCGCGGCGGCGGCGATCACGATCGGCATGGCAATTTGACGCCCTTGACCGAAGAACATCCCGTATCCGAATCGACCGCCGCATTGTTGGCGGACCTGCCGGCCGGTTCCCGTGCCGAAGTGTTCGAACAGGCCACGCTGTTGGGCGTCGACCTTCTCCGTGGCGGCAAAGGAATGATGAATTGAAATCATGAAGATTAAAGACATCCAAATCGATGGTTTTGGCGTGTGGTCGGGCCTTTCGGTCGACTCGCTGCCCGATGGCATGAGCTTGTTTTACGGTCCCAACGAGGCCGGCAAGACCACGTTGATGCAGTTTATTCGCAGTGCGTTTTATGGCTTTACGCCCGATCGCCGCGAAAAATACTTGCCGCCGCTGCATGGTGGCACGCCCGGCGGATTCATGCGAGTCACCGGCGTCGGCGGGGGTTACGAAATCCGTCGCCATTCGGCCGCCGGCGATACCGGAACCATCGGTCAGCTAAGCGTCACCAGTCACGATGGGTTGATCCAGGGTCAACATCGACTGCAAAGCTTGCTGGGCCAAATCGACGAACCGATTTTTACCAACGTGTTCGCCATCGGCATGCGCGAATTGCAAGAACTCAGCACGCTGGACGACACCTCCGCCGCCGACGAACTGTACAAGCTTTCCAGCGGTTTGGACCGGGTTTCGCTGGTCGATGTTTTGCGGGGCTTGCGCGACGGCCGTGGCACCTTGGTGCGTCGTCGCTCCGATGCAATGGTCGGTGACGACGAAGCCGAAGCCGCCGCTCAAAAATTGGGCGAATTGATTTCCCGCCGCGATGCGTTGCGCGAAGAAATCGCGAATTTGACCCGCGGCGGACGACGCTACAGCGAATTGGCCGCCCAGCGTCGCAGCGGCGTCGACGAAGTGGCGGCGCTGACCGAGCGAATCGCGGTGTGGCACGTGGAAACCAAAACCGTCGAAACGGCCATCAACGTCTTTGACGCCTGGCGACAACGTGACGAAATCGACCAGCGGATTGCCGACATTCGCACCGAGGTCAATTTGCCGGACGAGGCACCCGGCCAGTTGATCCAAATCGATGCCATGATCCAGGAGCGTCGCGACAAGCTGGAGGAGGTCAAATCCAAACGCCGGATCATTCGCGAAAAAGCTGCCCAGTTGCCGGTCAGCCGTCAGCTTGTTGATTTGAAGGGCCGCATCGAGGCCGCCGGCGAGCAGGCGACGTGGATCGAAGCCCTGGAGGAACAGATCGAGCGTCTGGACGATCAAATCGAAAAAGCCCACAAGCAACTCGACAGCGACGCCCAGCGATTGGGATTGAGCGAGGACGAACGCTTGATGTTGGCCGACGGTGGAAGTGGCGGGCTGCCGGATTTGTCCCGGCAAACGCTGGCCGCGCTCGGCGAACCGTCCAAGGCCGTCAAGGAACAATTGTTCTTGATGAAGCAGGCACGCGATGAATCCCGCACCTACAAAGAACGCGCCGACGCGTTGCGCGAGGAAATTGATGAAGTCCTGTCCCGCGCCCACGCGACCGATTTGCAGCAGGCCATTCGCACGCAAACCGAGGCCATCACGGCGATCAAGCACCGCATCAATTTGGGTGAACACCTCGACAAACTGAAGCGACACTATCGCGATCTGGAACGCGAATCGGTCGAATTGACCACCGACGAAGCCCTGCCCATCGACCGCGTGTTGTTGTTGGCACTGCCGTTTTTGTTTGGCGGTTTGTCGGCGATTTACGGTCTGTGCAACCTGTTTGGAATCCAGTGGCTGGTTTCCAACCCCGACCAAATGTGGGGCATGTTCCTGATGATGCTGTCGGTCGTGTGCATGATCATCTACGTGTACATCCGCGACAACGGACGCCGTGGGACCCGTTTGGATCGCGAGGATTGCGAACGGCAAATTGATTCGTTGCGCCGGCAAATTCGCGAAGTCGAAAACGAACGCGAAGATGCCGATTCCAGCCTGCCACCGGGTGTCGAATCGCTGGAATTGCGACTGCGCGACTGCGAACGTTTGGTGGCGGATTTGGAATCCAACTTGCCGACTTACCACAACCACCGGGCCGCGCTGGAGGCGTACCAGAACGCCCGAACCCGCGCGTCATCAGCGTCCGACAAACTCAAAGCCGCGCGTCGTCGTTGGCAAACAACGCTGGCGGAATTGGGACTGAGCGAATCCATGTCGCCCTCAAGCGTCCGGAAGCTGGCCGACGGTTACGAAACCCTGCAAGCCTCGCGTCGCCGAGTCGACGAATTGACCAGCGAACGAGAACAGCGACGTCGCGAACGATCGACCATCGCCAAACGTATCGAATCGTTGTATCTGGAAGCCGTCGACGTCACGGCGGAATTGGACGACCGCGACGACGACGCCAAGGTGGATGATTTGCACAACCCGAGGCCGACACACTCGGGTGCAAAACGGCTCAGCCCGCTGCAGCAACTGAACCACTTGAACGAAGAACTTTCACGCGCCCAACACTGGATCAAACGTCGCCGCGAATTGAAGGACCAAGATTCCGAACTCAAACGGCAACAGCTTTCGGTCACCCGCGCGATGCAGCGCGGCGACGGGCAGCGGCGATCGCTGTGGGCCAAGTGCGGTGTCGCGACCCAGGAACAATTCCACGAAATGGTCGACAAAAAAGCGATGCTTGCCGAAATGTCGTCGCAACGATCGGACCTGGAAAAACAAATCCGTTCGGCCATTCACGCTCCGGTGCAATACGAAGCCATCGAGCGTGAAATCGAGGGTGCCAGTGCGGCGGACCTGCAACGTCGCTGGGATTCATTGGCAACGCGAATCACCGAAACCGAAGAACGCATCGCCACGCTGCGTACCGCGCAGGGCGAATTGACCGTCGAAATGAAGCACCTGGCCGACGACGATCGATTGATGGTCGCGAATTTGGAACTGGGTTGTGCCGAACGGAAAATCCAGGGCATCGTCCGGCAATGGCAAACGATGGGCGTGGCCACGCAATTGCTCGAGGACGTGTGTTCCACGTTCGAACGTGAACGACAGCCCGAAACGCTGCGGGAATCATCGGCATTTCTTTCGCGTCTGACCGATGGCAAATACGTTCGCATTTGGACGCCCCTGGGTCGTAACCAACTGAAGATCGAAGATAGCGAAGGACAATCACTGCCGCTGGAAGTGCTTAGCCGCGGCACCCGCGAGGCCGTCTTCATCGCGCTGCGTTTGTCCCTGGCATCCGCCTACGCGCGTCGCGGCGTGATGTTGCCGTTGATCCTGGATGACGTGCTGGTCAATTTTGATGGTGATCGCGCCGTTCATGCCGCACGCACGTTGAAGCATTTCGCCGAACTTGGACATCAGGTGATGATGTTCACGTGCCACCAACACATCGTCGACATCTTCCACGACATCGACGTCCAAGTCCGCCGCATGCCCGAACAGGGCGTGCCGGGGCGGGCGTACATTTTGGAGCCCGCGTTGGAATACGCGCCCGAGCCGGAATACGAGCCCGAGCCGGAAGTGGAAGTTGTTCAAGAGGTCGTGCTGCCGCCCGAACCGACCCCCGAGACCCAGCCAGATCCTGAGCCCGCGCCCCGGCCGGCCCCCGAGCCGATTGTGATCGTCAAAGAGGTGATTCGCGAACCCGAGCCCCAAAGCGTTCCCGAGGTTCAGCCAGTTGCCGAGCCAAAGATCGTTTACGTGGAACCACCCAACCCCATCGCTCAGCCGCCCAAGCCCCGACCGAAAACGCCCCAACCGGTCGCCGACGAAATCATCGAGGTGGTCGAGGAGGTCATCAGCGAGCCGGAAAACGACTGGGATTGGGAGCATGAGCGGAGTTGGGAGCGACATTCCCAGCCGCAGCCGGCCCAAGAGGATTTGGCGTGGGCCTGGTACCAGAATGATTCGATGGTCCACGGGCGACCCGAGGGCGATTCCAAGCGATTTGCCCCACGTGTCGTGGATGGCGAAAAATCGCGATTTGTGGACGTGCGAGCCGATTCCGAGGCCGCCGAAGTGCTCGGTGACCCGGCAATTCCCGACGAAGTGTTGCAGTCGTCGGCCAATTGGTGGTGAGCAAAACGATTCATTGGTGGCCCTGACGGGAGACCCCGTTGGCCCGAGGCGCTATAATGCAGGCGTTGATCGCCCGCCCATTTTATTCGTCGCCTCGTTTGCCGCATGATTCGTTTCGCGCCGTTTCTGCTGGCCCTGCTTGGGCCATCGTTGGCCAGCTTCGCGAATGCCGATGAGGCCCGAAGCGGGACGCTGATCCGTGTCGAAATGCCCTTGGACACCGAGCAATCCAAGCAACTCGCGGTCGCGCTCGAGCAACGCGTTGAATCCGAGAACGCGGCCGCCGCCGCTCGGCGGCCGACCGTGGTGTTGCGTCTGGTCTCCCGCGAGGGGCAAACCGAATCGACGGGAACCGACTACGAGGACGCGTTGCGATTGGCCCGCAAAATGGGCAGCCCCGCGTGGCGGCGAATTCGCTGGGTTGTTTGGGTCGACACCCCCATTCGCGATCACGGCTCGCTGCTGGCACTCGCCGCCGACCAGGTATTCATGGCACCGGACGCGAAACTGTCCTCGGTCCCCGAGGGCGCCGAAGACATTCGACTGACTTATGGTTCAATCAGCCGCAAGAAGGCGGTCTTCCCCGAGCCACTCGCGATTGCCCTGGCCGACGCCGCCATGCCGCTTTCGCGAGTGACGACGGCCGACAACGAGCGGCAGTTTCTGGCCGGTCAGGCGCTGGACGACGCACGCGGCCGCGGCGATCTGATTCGCGAAGATGTTTGGTCCGGGCCCGGCAAGCCACTGGAAATCTCCGCTGAAGCCCTTCGTGAAGCTCAAATTGCCAGCGGCATCGCCACCGATGCCCAACAAGTTGCTCGGCTGCTTGATCTGGCCTCGCTGGAGGACCAAGAAACGATCGAAACCTTCGATGCCAAGGGCATCCTGGTTGCCATCGACGCGAACGTATCGGCCGGTCGAGTCCGGCGTTGGAACAGCAGTTTGGCGGCCATTGATGAAGACGTGAATCTGTATTTTGTGACGATCAATTCCGCGGGCGGCAATCTGGATGCCTCGGCGACGATGGCCGCCAACTTGGTGGATCCGCCGCCGGAAATCCGACGCAGCGTGGGCGTCGTGCAGGTCGAATCGCGGGCCGACGCGGCCCTGATCGCGCTGGCCTGCGATCCGCTTTACGGATTGCCCGATGCGAAATTGGGCGGTCCCGGGGCCGACGCGATGAATGACCAAGACCTTGAACAACATCGCGAATTGATCGAACTGATCGCCCAGCGAACCGGTCGTTCGGCGGGCCTAATCCGCGGTTTGTTGAATCCCGATCGCGAGGTCTATCGCTATACCGATCAACGCACCGGAGCGGTCGCTTACGGGACCCAGCAGGAACTGTTTGAGGACGCCGCCGACCCGCAGGCCGAAGCCAAGCGTTGGCAACGTGGTGATGCCATTGATCTTCGCGGTGGTTTGAACATGGACCAGGCGATCCGTTTGGGCCTAGTGGACGCCATCGTGGAAAACAATGAACAAGCAGCCGAAAAGGTCGGCCTGGATTCGCTGCCCGATCCCCTGGTCGATCGCAAGCTGGTGCGAATGGTGGAACGCTTTGGCAACAGCCAATGGGTGGCCTTTGTGTTGTTGGCGATCGGCTTGTCGGCGCTTTCGGCCGAAGCCCAGGCGCCGGGATTGGGCTTTCCGGGCTTCTTGGCACTGGTGTGCTTCGGGCTGTTCTTTTGGATCAAATTCCTTGCCGGCACCGCCGAGTGGTTCGAATTGATTGCCCTTGTTTTGGGCTTGGTCTGTATCGCCGTGGAAGTCTTTTTGGTGCCCGGCACCGGCATTTTTGGAATCGGCGGATTGATCCTGTTGATCTCCGGCGTGGTGATGATGAGCCAGTCGTTTGTGCTGCCGCAAAACGAATATCAATTAAACGTTCTGGCCAGCAGTGTTTGGACGGCGCTGGGCGGCGTGATCATCATGTTTATCGCCTTTGTGGGCTTTCGGTTCATGCTGCCGCACGTGCCGCTGCTGCGCGGCTTGGTGATGGAGGGGGTGGACGGAAATGTGCTGGATCAAAACGAACGGATCGCGGACTTTGGGCATTTGCTGGGCCAGACGGGTCGGGCCAGCACCCCGATTCGGCCCAGTGGCAAGGCCAATTTTGATGGCGAAGTGATCGCCGTGATCAGCGACGGATCGGTGATCGAAAAAGGCGATCCCGTCCGTGTGTGCGAGGTTCATGCCACGCGTGTCGTCGTCGAACCGGCTGAGGACTGATGGAGACGCCCTGGTTCGCGCTGCTGCTGATGGTCGTGTTTTACGTCTTGGTCGCGGCGGAATTTTTCTTGCCCACCGCGGGTTTGGCGGGCGTCGGCGCCGTGGCAACCCTGGTCACGTCGATCGTCGTTGCCTGGCAACAATCCATCACCTGGGCATTTGTCGTGTTCGGCATTGCCGTGATTTCGACCCCACCGCTGTTGGGCGGCTTGGTCCAGATCTATCCGCGGACGCCGCTGGGCAAACGCATCCTGAACCGCCGGCCCAACGATCCGCTCGCCCAGGCCCCTCGAGCCACGACGCGTTCGGGCCGTGATGTGGAAACGCTCGTGGGGCAAATCGGGATCGCGAAAACCGACCTGCTACCCAGCGGCTGGATTGTGATCGATGGCGAAAAGATTGACGCCCTGAGCGTCGGGATGCCAATCGACCGCGGCACCTCGGTGGTCGTTGTGCAGGGTGATACGCGGCATGTCCGCGTGCGACCGGCGACCCCGGCGGAGCAGGGAACCCCATCGAAGCCCGGGACCCTGTCGGATCAAGGCACTGGGTCGAATCCTGACATATTGAACGCCGCCGGGCCGCAAACTCCCGCCGCCTTGGAACAATCACTCGAAGAATTAGAGTAGGTGCAACCCACCGTTTCACTTCCGATATTTTATGCTTCAACAATCCGCCCTCAATATCCTTCGCGGATTCTGCATGGGCGCGGCCGACACCGTCCCCGGTGTCAGCGGCGGCACCGTTGCATTGATTCTGGGTCACTACACACGATTGGTGACCGCGATCAGCCACTTCGATCGCACCGCGCTGGCGATGCTGGGCAAACGTCAATGGAGTAAATTGATCAAGCATCTGGATTTGATTTTTCTGTTGCTGCTGGGCATCGGAATCATTCTGGGCATCGGGACGCTCTCCGGTGCAATGCACTGGATGCTGGACCATCACCTGCCCGAAACCTTTGCCGCGTTCCTGGGCTTTCTGCTGGCCAGTGTGTGGATCGTCAAAGACAAAATCCGAACTTGGTACTTTGGGACCTGGCTGGCCTTCATCGGCGGTGCCGCTGCGGCGATCGCGATTTCGTTGCTGCAACCTTCCACGGCGGACGCATCGCTGGGCTACCTGTTTGTCGCCGGCGCGGTCGCGATTTGTGCGATGATCCTGCCCGGCATCAGCGGCGCTTTTGTGCTGCTACTGTTCGGGGTTTACCACCTGATCACCGGCATCATTAAGGACACCGTGAAGTTGCAAATCGAACTGGAAGCCCTGGTTTCGCTGGGTGTCTTTGCACTGGGCTGTGGGATCGGTTTGTTGGCGTTTTCCAAGTTGCTTCGGCATTTGTTGCAGCACCATCGGGATTTGACGATGGCCACCCTGGTCGGGCTGATGGCCGGTAGCGTGGTCAAGCTTTATCCGCTGCAGCGACCCACCGCCGAAACGGCCGATTTGGATTTGAAGGATCGTGTCATGGAATCTTTTTCGCCGGCGCGGTGGGACCAACCGGTTTGGCATTTGCTGATCATTGTGGTGGTTTCGGCCGTTGTGATCGGGGTCATCGAACGTCGCTTTGGCGAATCGGATTCCCAAGTCGATTCGCATTCCCCACTCCCGCGGGCCGACATCCAGCAATAAAATCGAGCCATGACTCGAAAAGTGATCCTTGATTGTGACCCGGGCATCGACGACGCCATTGCGATCGCGATGGCGCTGTTTGATCCGCGTCTGGAGGTGTTGGCCATCACCGCGACGGCGGGCACGGTGGATGCCGAACAGGCGACACACAACGCGTCGGCCCTGGTGTCCTTGTTGGACCCGCCGCGGTATCCGCGAATCGGCGCCGCCCAGCCTATCGACGACGCCCCGGTGACCCACGACGCGGATTTACATGGCGACGATGGGCTTGGCGGTTTGAACCTCCCCGCATCGCCCAGGCAGCACACGCGTCCCAGCGAAAAGGTCATCAGCGATCTGCTGCAACAACATCCCAACGAAATTACGCTGGTTTGTTTGGGGCCGCTGACCAACCTGGCGAACCTGTGTCGCTTCGAACCGACATCGCTGGAATGCATCGATCGAATCTTGATCAGTGGCGGCGCGGTGACGGCGCCGGGCAACGCTTCATCGGTCGCCGAACGAAACATGTACTTCGATCCGCCTTCGGCGGACTTGGTTTTGCGTTCGGCGATCACCAAGCAAATGCTGCCGTTGGATGTGACCGAAGAGGTCGCTTTTGGTGTCGATGTGCTTGAAAAGTTGCCCGATCGCCACGGCCGCATCGGATCGATGTTGCACAAGTTGTTGTCCTTCGCGTTTCGAACCACGCGTGTCAAATTGGGCCGCGAATTGATGCCGCTGTACGACCCGACGGTCCTGGTGGCGCTAACGGAACCGGAGTTGTTTACCTGGTCCAGCGTCCCGTGCCGAGTTGAAACCAAGGGCGAATTGACCCGCGGTATGACCGTGGTGGATCGGCGGTTACGCGCCCAGTGGCAAGAGAACATGGAGGTCGCCATGGGCGTCGATGTCGAAGGGGTTCAAGACGCGATCGAGCGACTATTGCAGTTTTCGGCCCAACAATCGTGAGCGACCCAGCAATCGTGAGTGACCCAGAAACGCTATTGATTCGTGGCGCCAACGTCGTTTTTTCCGATGGCGTTGCCACGTCCAATGTGCTGATTCAAGACGGCAAGTTTGCCGATCTGCGGGCCGCCGATGATGTTCCCGCCACACGCGTGATTGACGCGTCCGGCTTGCATTTGATGCCCGGTGTGATCGATGACCAAGTTCATTTTCGCGACCCCGGACTGACACACAAGGAAGATTTGCGCACCGCGTCGCGGGCATGTGCCGCCGGCGGCGTGACGTCTTTCTTGGAAATGCCCAACACCCAGCCGCCCGCGGTCACCGTGGCGGGCGTGCACGCCAAACAACGCATCGCCGCTGAAAAATCGTTGGTCAATTATGGCTTTTACATCGGTGCGACGCCCGACAACGTCGATGAATTGATCGCCGCCGGCGACGACCCGACGATACCGGGCATCAAAATTTTCATCGGCAGCAGCACGGGCAATTTGCTGGTCGACGACCAGGACGCGCTTGAGACGATCTTTGCCAAGACAAGCCTGCCGATTTGTGCCCATTGCGAAGACGAATCGACCGTTCGCGAAAACGCCCGGCGACTGGCCGGCAGTCACGACGTCGCGACGCATTCACAAGTTCGCGATCATCGCGCCGCCATGATTGCGACGCGGCGAGCGATCGATTTGGCGACTCGGCACGAACACCCGTTTCATGTGTTGCATGTGTCGACGGCCGCCGAAGTGCCGGTCATCCGCGACGCGCCCGACTGGGTGACGGCGGAGGTGTGTGTGCATCATCTGTTTTTTAACATTGATGATTACGATCGGCTGGGCACCCGCATTCAAATGAATCCGTCGATCAAGAACCCCGCCGATAACGAAGGTTTGTGGCAGGCGTTGCTGGACGGCGTGATCACCGTCATCGCGACCGATCATGCGCCACACACGCTGGAAGAAAAATCCAAACCGTATCCGGAAAGCCCATCAGGGTTACCGGCCGTCGAAAACTCCCTGGCGCTGATGTTGAACCAAGTTCACTTGGGTCGCTGCGATATCAAACAGGTCGCACGCTGGATGTGCGAAGAGCCGGCACGGGTCTGGAACTTCGACAAGCGTGGCAAGATCCAAGCGGGCTTCCACGCCGATTGTGTGTTGGTCGACCTAAACGAAAAACGGACGATTCAGGATTCCCGGCAACACACCAAAAGCAAATGGAGTCCTTGGCATGGTGAAGCCCTGCAAGGCTGGCCCGTGCAAACGTTTGTGGGCGGCCGGCAGGTTTGGAGCAAGCAGGACGGATTTGCCGACGTCCGTCCCGAGGTCGAGCGACAACTCACATTTCGATCGGCGAATTAAACTCAATCTTCGCACTGGCCGCTTGGCGCTTGCCACGGTTCTTGTTCGGTAACCGGGGGCTCACGCTGGGCTGTTAAAATGTTGGTATTGACGTGGATTGATGAGAATCGACCTTTGTCCTTTCGTCGAGTCCTTGATGCGTCAAAAGAAAACCGATGGCTGAGCGTGAGTCGACCGCGGAGCGGTCAAAGCAATTAGCCGGTGGTAAGCGAACCGAGCCCCTGCGAGTGTTCGTGCCACCTCCGGTAAACCGTGACGCTCGCCCTCGGATGACGCCCGCGATTTCGGCGGCTTCGCCGCCGAAATCGCGGGACGCAATGGGTGGGTTGGCGCTCATCGACCGTGGGTGGCGCAAGCGTTCGCCTCAGGCTCCGCTGGCTTACCCACGGCTACCACCTTTGACCGCTTCGCGGTCATTCCGCGCTTGGGATCAGCCTCATGAGAATTCGCAACTCATACCCGTTGCAAACCCCAAGCACCGGGACGCGGTATTCGCCAGGGCACAAAACTTGCGCAAGTCGGATCTGCCACAACCCCAACCTTTTGACAGCCCAGGTCAACGCCCGATGGGTAATCTTGCCGACGCTTATCGATCGTTGCGTTTTTTCTTTTGGAAACTTCGCCCGGTATCGGTCCGATCGTGCCGCCCACCAGCTTTTCCTTTGAAGGACTTCTTGCCGCCACCGGACTTTCCAAACCGCGGCGGCTTGCCGCTACGTGGCGGTGCCCCGGTATCGGGACGCAACTTCAACGGTCGACCGGCGACTCGGGTCCGCTGCAAGGTTCGCTGAATGTCACCCGGCAAATCGTCGGGTAAATCGACCAACGTAAACGATTCAAAGATCTGCAGCGGACCGATGTATTGGCCATCAATGCCCCCTTCGTTGGCGATCGCGCCGACGATGTGTCCCGGACGCACTCGGTCGCGATGCCCAACGGCGATACGGAAGCGAGTCATGCCCGGACGTGGCGGTCCGGTTCGACCGCGCGGCGGCCGGCCACGATGCCGCGAATCGGAATCGAAGTCGTCACTTGCAAACGCGTCGCGACGCGAATCCCGGTCACGTTTGCTCGGACGCAACTGCAAGTCTTCGACAAGGAAAGGTTGCTTGCCCTGATTCTGCTGGGCCAGGGCGGCGGCGATGCGGGCAATCGGCAAGCCCGTTTCCTCGGCACATTGAGTGATCAACGATTCGAACAGCGAAAGATCTGTTTCGGCGGCCGTTTTTGCGATTCGCGTTTTGAAGCGTTCGATACGCTGAACATTGATCACATCGGCGGCCGGTACTTCGGCGATTTCGACTTTTTGTTTGGTCGCCTGTTCGATGCGATAAAGTTGCCGACGCTGGCCCCCGCTAAGCAGCAGGATGGCTTCGCCCGAGCGACCGGCACGGCCGGTTCGTCCAATGCGGTGCACGTACGATTCGCTGTCATGCGGCAAATCAAAGTTGATGACATGGCTGACCCGCGGCACATCCAAACCCCGGGCGGCGACATCGGTCGCGACCAGAACATCGATCTTGCCATTGCGTAATTGCTGGATCGTTCGCTCACGGACCTTTTGCGGCATGTCACCGTTCAGCGGTACCGCTTGGAATCCCAGATGGCAGAGTTTTTCGGCCACGACGATCGTCGAATCTTTGGTCTTGGTGAAGACAATCACACCGTCGGTCGGCTCGGCCTCGATCAATCTGGCGAGCACTTCCAGCTTGAGCTTGGGCGAGACGAACAGAGCCCGCTGACGGACGGATTCCGCGGTCATCGTCTTTTGCTTAATCCGGACCTTGGCGGGATTATTTAGGTATCGCTTGGCAAGTCCGCGAATCTCCTCGGGCATGGTCGCCGAAAACAACGCGACCTGACGGTTCGACGGGGTTTGCTGGAGCAGGAATTCGACGTCCTCGATAAAGCCCATGTTGAGCATTTCGTCGGCTTCGTCCAAAACCAGCGTCTGCACTTGAGACAAATCCAAGGTGCCACGTTTGACGTGATCGATGATCCGCCCCGGCGTGCCGACGACGATTTCGGCGCCGCGGCGAAGTTGTCGCAACTGCGGTTGATAATCTTGGCCGCCGTAGATCGCGGCGACTTCGATTTCATCCAAATGAATCGCGTACTTGGTAAACGACTTGGCGACCTGCATCGCCAATTCCCGCGTCGGTGCCAGAACCAAAGTTCCCACCGAACCGGAAGCCACCGGTCGCCGCGAAAGAATCGGCAACGCGAACGCTGCCGTCTTCCCGCTGCCGGTTTGCGACTGGGCCAGGACGTCACGCCCTTCCAGCATGTACGGAATGATTTTGGCTTGAATCTTGGTCGGGTGTTCGTAGCCGGAACTTTCGACGGCGGCGGCGACTTGTCGATTGAGTCCGAGATCGCGGAACTTGGGCAAGTTCGATTCGTTTTCGGTGGAGTTGATCACGTTTTCTTCGGCAGTCGCGATCGCGTGATGATTGACGTCCATTTCGGCGGACGTTTCCAGCAGGACGGTTTTCGACGTTTCGTCTTCGTTTAATGCTGTGCTGTCTTGCACACCGGTCGTGGAAGTGTCGGCTTGAGGTTCGATGTCGGTGTTGATAGCGCTGGTCATGAAACGTTTGGATTCCTAGTAATTGTCTTCGGCTCGCACCGTATCCGAACCGTCATGGCACCGATAGGACTAAACCCGACCGAAGCAGCCGTTCACGCCGAAAACGCAGGAAAGTCGAAGCTGCCGGAAAACGGACGAAACGCAAGAAAACGGATTTTTGATTCAAGATCCTTGGCAAGCCTGCCGACTGGCCTTGCCGTACAAGTCACATTTGGGCGACCCTGCAGGCACTCGCGTCAAGGAAGACGCAAAACCGCACGGCCTGCTGGTTGCATCGTGACTGGGTATCTGATGACCAGGTGCCCGCCGGCTTGGTCAACCGCACCGTGCATCCCGATCCGTCGCGATCGTTCATGGAGGAACGTGTGGTCGGCCCGCTTCGAAACACTATTGATGCCCAACGGCAGGCTGAGCCCCGCTGGGTGTGTCGTGCAGTCGCGCCTTGGATATTTTTTCTCGGTGCCCTGGTCTGGCTACCGGCCGTGGTCTCGGCCAATGACGCCGTTCTTCTTGCGTTTCATTCGCCCCAATCCGGCCCCTGTCGGGCGATACAACCGACGCTCACGCGGATGGCCGCCGAAGGATTACCGATCCGGCAAATCGATGTCACTCGCGAACCCGAAATGGCGTCGCGATATTCGATTCGCCAAACGCCGACGCTGGTCGTGATGCGGGGCACCCGCGAAGTGTCGCGTTTGGTCGGCCAGCAGGAACCGGCGAAGATTCGGGCGGCTTTGCAAACCCCGGCGGAAAACCAGTGGGCCCACACCCGAGCCACCCAGCAGACCCGAGCCGACCAGCCGACCAGAGCCACCCGGAATACGCGGGCGACGATTCCCTCCCCGCGAACTCGGCTGGTGCCGCTGGGCGGCCGACCGGCCGAGGCCATGCCCAGCGTCGACGTCGCCCTGGCAACCGAGCGTGCTCAGGCCGCGACCGTTCGGCTTCGCGTGATCAACGGCGACACACGTGACGTCGGTACCGGGACCATCATCGACACCCACGGCAACGAAGCGTTGGTTATCACCTGCGGTCATTTGTTCCGCGAAAGCCAAGGCAAGGCAAAAATCGAGGCCGATCTTTTCGTCGGTGGACAAGTTCGCACAGTACCGGCACAAGTCATTGATTACACGGCCGACGGTCGCGACATCGCCTTGGTGGCGATTCGAACGGACTTTGCCGTCCAAACCGTGCCGCTGCTTGCACCGGAGCAACGCGTGCGGGTCGGATCGCCGGTATTTTCGTTTGGTTGCGATAACGGCGACGACCCGTCGCGTTGCGACACGCGGATCACCGGCGTGGACAAATACAACCAACACCTCGGCCATTCGAATCTCGAGATCGGTGACGCGCCGGTCCAGGGTCGCAGTGGCGGCGGGTTATTTGATCGATCCGGAAACCTGATTGGCGTTTGCAACGCGGCGGGTTACGAAACGAACATTGGAATCTACGCTGGCCCCGGCGAAATCCAGTGGCAACTCGAGCGTGCTGGACTAAGCCATGTTTATCAGTCCGCGCCCGCGCCGCGTTCGCCGCGTCATCAGGTCGCCGCGAACACATTGCCGGCATCGGCAAATGCACTGGCGTCCACAAAAGAATTGATCGTCATCATCCGCGATGCCGACAGCGGCCGAAACGAAATGCGAACCATCGCCAACCCATCGGCAGAATTACTGCGCGCACTTCGTCGCTAGCAGAGTAGCTCGCCTCTCCGAGGCGAAGATCAAAACGCCTCGGAGAGGCGTGCTACTTTGGCGAAAAGATGTTTTGCCGCCGCCGCGCACTACGTCGCGACACCGTCAGCGGTGCTGTAGCGAAGACGCTGCAATTCGCGTTTTGCAAATTGCACCTCCGCGGCTCGTGCCGTCAACTGTGCCTCGCGGCCGTCCAGTTCGGCGCCCCACTGTTGCAATCGCTGCACCAAATCGGTGGCGTGGCGATCGAGAAGTTGGTCGGCCAAATCCAACGACGCGTCGGCTTCGAACATGGCGTCGCGGTCGATCACTTCGTGATGCTGCGACTGGCCGTCGGCATGCGTGGCATTTCCGCTGGCCCTGGGCGATTGGGGGTGACGATTGCCCAAACCCGCTGCCGACGACGGCGGGTTTCGACGATCCAAAGCGGGTGCCGCTAAATGGTTCGCGGCGTCGATACGGTGGGGGGGTGGAGCTTTCATGTTTTTTTCATCGGATCGACCAAGCCCCCGGATTCGACAGACTTGCTGGCACAGATAGAATGAACGGGTCCTGTTTTCCGAACCCACTGACCTTGACGGTTATCCGATGCATCAACGCCGCAATCGTTTGTTCGTTTTGGCTACCTCCCTGCTTGCCGCCGGTTTGATGACGCCCCAAACGGGCTTCGCTTTGGGCGACTCAGCTGCCGCGGACGATGCGGCAACGCAGCCAACCGGCGAATCGAAAATCGATGTCGCAAATCTGGACGCGCGGATCGATCGCAGTGTCAATCGCGCGATTGACTTCTTGAAAAATCGCGGGCAGGCCGAAAACGGTGCTTTCAGTCCTCAAACCGGTACCGCCGTCACATCCCTCGTGATCAGCGGTATCCTGGAACACCGCCCCGCCGCCGTCAACGATCCGGCTGTCAAAAAAGCGATCGCTCATGTGCTCAAGAATGTTCAACCCGACGGCGGCATTTACAGCAACGGGTCCAAGTACCGCAATTATGAAACTTCGGTCGGTATCAGTGCACTTGTGCGTGCCAATCGAGACAATGAATACGACAGCCAGCTCAAGCGTGCCGAAGCCTTCATGCGTGAACTGCAATGGGACGAAGGCGAGGGCATTGAGTCGTCTGATACGCGTTACGGCGGTGCCGGATATGGTTCGCACAGCCGTCCGGATCTATCCAATACGTCGTTCATGCTCGACGCGCTCAAAGACTTGGGCAACGGTGCCGACGATGAAGCAATTAAAAAGGCGCTGGTGTTTGTCTCGCGAACGCAAAACCTTGCCGGCCACGGGAATGACACCGCCAACGCCGACAAGATCAACGATGGCGGGTTCTATTACACCGCTGCCGGCGAAGGCGAAACCCGCGCGGGAACCGATGACGGCGGCGGGCTACGCAGCTATGGCTCGATGACCTACGCGGGCCTGAAAAGCATGATCTACGCTGGCCTTTCCGAAGATGATCCCCGCGTCAGCGCGGCGATGGATTTCATCCGCAAGCACTACAGCTTGAACCAAAATCCCGGCATGGGCGCGGCCGGGCTGTACTACTACTACCACACCTTCGGCAAGGCACTCGACGCGGCCAACATCGAAGTTTTGGTCGACGCCAACGGCACGTCGCACAACTGGCGACAACAACTTGCCCTCGCCTTGCTGGAACGTCAGAACGAGGACGGTTCTTGGTTCAACGAGGAAAGCAGCCGTTGGATGGAGGGGGATCGTCAATTGGTCACCGCTTACGCGTTGCTGGCATTGAAGTACGCTAAGCAGCCCAGCAAGTAGGTCTCTTGTTCGAATCAAGATCCTTGTAGCCGTTGTTCGCCAGAACACGGAATGACCCCGGAGTTTCGCCTTCCGGCGAAGGCCGGCTACAGCGGTTCCGGCTTCTGGCGAAGGCCGGCTACGGGATTGAGTTGCCGCGCGGGATTTCGCGACCTACGCTTCGGCATGACATGCGAAGAATTGGCCCGTCGCATTCGCCAAATGCAACCCGATCTGGCACCCCGCGACGTCGCCCGGCTGTGCCTTTTGATCCTGACCGCGGATCCGAATGCCGCCCAAATCGGCACCGATGCGGGCTTGCGCGATGTTTGGCAAAGCACCGTGTTCCGCATGGAAGCGGCCACCGATCAACAAGCCGCCGTCTCACGCGAACTCGAAAGCTTTGGTGATGACGGACCGGTCCATTTTTCACCCGAACAACTGTGGTTGCTGATGCGGGCCATCAAGGTTCAGGGACAATTATTGGAAATGTATTCCGGTCAAGAAGTCGCCGTCTGATCGACCAGTCGCAAGCGAATCGCTTCGACAAGCCCCTGGATTTCTTCCACCGACAACGCCTCGGCCCGCGTCGACGCGTCATGGCCGCGATGCTGCAGGATGTCATCGACGTCGGACTTTTCCAAACGCCCCTTCATCGCACTGATGACGACC
>JBCCRW010000021.1:0-25543 GCA_039201055.1 Planctomycetota bacterium
AAGACCAGGACGGCGCCTGTTGCAATTGACATCGATTTTCGTGATGCGGGCACCAAGGAATACCAACGGCCGTTCAAACGACGCTGCACCCGGTCGCCGTAGGCGGCCACCGGTTTGCGCGCCTGTCGCAAGCGTTCGGCTTGGCGGCTGGTCACCGCCGACGGATCCGCCTGGCAGGTCGAATACAGAACGCGGCGACGGCGATCGATAGCCCGACGAGTCGACATGCCGGGACGCTAGAAAAATCGGCAACCCGCCGTCAACCAGAATCCTGCAAACCCGGTCCCGGCAGGTTGGCAAACCCAGTCCCGGCAGGTTGGCAAACGAGTCCCGCAAAGCGCGAATCCGAGCTCGGACAACGGGAACGCGATCCGCCCCGCTTGCGTCCCCAAACGCCTCATTTACGCTGGAAGCGTCACGATTCGCCCAAGCCTCCCAATTGCCCCACCCCGCCACGCCCCGCCATGCTTCCACGAAAACGTCGATTCACCAACCCCTTCCGACGCAATCGATCCACACGCCGGGACGCGTCGACCGCCCGCTGGACCGCCGGGCCGTTGGAAAAGCGCGAACTGCTGGCGGCCGACTTGGGTTCGTTGGTCTCCATCGAGGCGGCCGGGTTTACCGGTGAAGAAGAATTTCGCTTGTTGGTCGATCAAGCCGAGGTCGCGCGGTTTACCGCCGATGAGGGATTGGCCTCGCAAGGACAATTTCAGCGCTTTCAATACCAGTCGGAAACGTCGCTGGCCGCCGATCAGGTGCGAGTCGAATTTTTGAATGATGCTTATCGACCCGCCGAAAACTTCGATCGCAACCTGCGCGTGAATTTTGTCGAAATCGATGGTGTCCGATTCCAAAGCGAAGCCGCCAACGTGTTCAGCACCGGAACCTGGCGACCCGAGGATGGCATTGTCCCAGGTTTTCGCGAACGAGAGGTTTTGCACACCAACGGATACTTTCAATTTGCCGGTCCCGGCGTGGACGGACAAACGGTCATTGATGTGTTCATCGCCGGCGACGAGGGCGACGAATCGTTCGGGTTAATCGTCGATGATGTGGAAGTTCAGCGTTGGGAGCGAGTGGGCGGTGATCGTTTCGCGCGGCAATTCGAAAGCTTCCGCTTTGTCAGCGATGATGTTCTGGATGATTCCGCGGTTGGGATTCGACTGTTGAACGATCGCTACGAGCCCGGAGTGGTCGACCGGAATTTGACCGTCGATCGCATCGCCATCAACGGCGTTGACTTTCAAGCCGAATCGCTTCGCGTCTTCTCCGATGCAACGTGGCAGAACGGCGCGATTGTGCCCGGCTTTCGAACGTCCGAGCGGATTCATTCGGGCGGCACGATGCAGTTTGGCGTTGACGGTGCCCAGCCGGGCACGCTCGCCTTGGCGACGTCGAACATCACCGTCAACGAATCCGCCGGGACGGCGCAAATCGAAGTGCTGCGTTCGGGCGGAAGCGACGGCGTCGCGGGAGTCGAATACGCGGTGCTTCCCGGCTCCGCCGAACCCGGCCGTGACTTCGCAGCGACCACCGGGCGATTGACGTTCTTTGACCAGCAAACGCGAGCGACGATTGAGGTTCCGATCTTGGACGATGCGGTCGCCGAACCCACCGAATCGTTCAACATCACCATCGACAATCCCACCATCGCGCCGCTGTTGGTCCCGCGAACGGCGACGATCACGATTTTGGACGATGACGTTGAATTGCCCAACTTTGAAAATTTTGCATCCGCTCAGTCTGCATCCGACCTGGGTCTTTCGTTCAATGGTGAAGCCGAGACGGTTTCGGGCGAACTTCAATTAACCGGGCAAGACAACAACACCGCCGGCAGCAGCTTCTTCGAAACGCCAATCAACCTGGCCGGCGACGCATCCTTTCGATCCTCGTTTGCGTTTCGAATTGACGGCGGGTCCGGCGGAGCCGATGGTTTGGCGTTTGTGATCCAGAATGATCCGCGTGGTCCGGCCGCGGTGGGCGACAGCGGCGGCGGGTTGGGGCTGGACGGCATTGAAAATGCGGTCGCCGTTGAATGGGACACTTATGAAAACCCATTTGATCCATCCGCCAATCACGTTTCGATTCTGCAAAACACCACCGACAACGCTTTGGCGACCGCCGAAGCACCCCTGGATTTGAATTCGGGAAGTCCCGTCTTTGCCTGGGTCGATTACAACGGCGATAGCGATGTGCTGGCGGTTTATGTCAGCGATCAAGACGTCCAGCCGGAGATCGCGTTGCTGAAGACGACCGTGGATCTTGCCGCCGTTGTTGGCCCTGAAGCTTGGTTTGGGTTGAGCGCCGGCACCGGTGGATTGACCAATCGCCACCGCGTCCTGCAATGGTCGCTGGATTTGCAAACACCGCCGGCCGATCCGCCCGTCGATGTTCAAGGTGACGTGGTTGCGGTGGATTTGGTCAGTGGCCTGACGCGTCCCACGGCAATCGAGTGGTTGCCCGGCGGCGAAGCGCTGATCGCGCAACAAAATGGCGTGGTGCGCATGCTTGATGCGGACGGCAACCTGATTGGCGATCCCCTGTTGGACCTGCGCGACATCGTTAACGGCACGCGAGACCGCGGACTGTTGGATATCGCAGTGCATCCAGAGTTTGCCACAAACCCCTACCTGTACCTGCTGTACACGTATGACCCGCCCGAGGTGAATGACTTTGCCGCGGGAACCTTGGCCGGCCCCGATGGTCGCGGCAACCGTGCCGGACGTTTGACTCGTGTGACTTTGCAAACCAACGGTGACCAACTGGGCGTGGTTCCCGATTCCGAAGTCGTCTTGTTGGGAACCAATAGCACCTGGGAAAACTTCGACGGCCAGTCCAACAGCACCTTTGATTTTGACGTGCCGCCGGCCGGCGAAGATGCCGACGGGAACTACCTGCGTGACTTCATTCCATCGGACAGCGAATCTCACACGATTGGATCACTCGCCTTTGCACCCGATGGAGCTCTGTTTGTCTCCGTCGGCGACGGGGCGTCCTACAACCGCGTCGATGTGCGGGCCGATCGGGTGCAAGACATCGATTCGTTATCGGGCAAAATTCTTCGCGTCGATCCCATCTCCGGCCGCGGTTTGACCGACAACCCCTTTTACAATGGCGATCCGGACGCCAACCGCAGCAAGGTATATCAAGTCGGACTGCGAAACCCATTCCGCATCAGCGTGGATGATTCAATGGGCCAATTGTATGTCGGTGATGTCGGCTGGACCCGATGGGAGGAAATCAACGCGGGCGGACCTGGGGCCAACTTCGGATGGCCCTACTACGAAGGCGGAAACGGCGAAAGTCTGGTACAGGATCGCTATGCCGACACGCCCGAAGGACAAGCCTTTTTCGCCGGCAGCATTCCCGTCGACGCACCGGCATTGGCACTGAACCATGCCGCCGATGGTATCAATGCAATCGTCGTCGGTGATGTCTATCGCGGCAGCGCTTACGGCAGCCGTTACAGCGACGGCATCTTTTACAATGACTTGGGCCAGGGCATCGTGCGTTTCGCGTCGATCAATGCCGGCGGAGCACTGGTGAACCCATCCACCTTTGCGACCGGTGCCAATGTGGTCGTCGCGATGCGTGAAGGCCCCGACGGCCGTTTGTATTATGTCGATCTGGACGACGGAACGGTGGGCCGCTGGGAATTGGCTTAGCGCCGGCTAAAGGTTCTGCTCGCTGCGACGGCCCAGGCGATTCAGATATTCGTCGGCCTCTTCAAGACGCTGGTTGATGGCGGCCTGTTGTTCATCGGCCTCCGAAACGGCAGCCCGCTTTCGCTTGGGCAACAAGTTGGCTTCGGAGTGCTTGAGCACCGCCGCAAATCGCCCCACACCCACGAGCAACACGCCCGGTAGCACGGCCGCCGCGGACAGGGCCAGCGGCAGTAGCGATGATTGCAACATCAACACCGGATCGATCGGCCCCGTGCTGGAACTTGTCAATCCAGAGGCCAGCGAGCGAAGCAGGCGAAGGAAGCACGAGACAATTCCCACGGCCAAAGGGGCGAACATGATCGGGAAACTCGCGGCCAGCAGCGTCGGGTTGGGCCCCAGGCAGATCATGCGAATCGCCAGTGCCGTGGTCAGTAGCGTGACCACGGACAAGCAAAGCAACAGCGGCAGCCCGCAAAGATCCATCAACAGCGTGAAATCGGCCATGGACCGGTCAACCCCATTGGAGAGCGTCGGGAAATTGATAGAGCGTCGGGAAATTCGGAGAGCGTCGGGAAATCGAGGGAGCGTTGTGCCGCGTCGCCGCCCGCAAGCGAATCCCCCGAAATGTCCACCGACGCTCGATCCGCTTGAACCCGCCTTTATCAAAGCTTCACCAAAATGAGCATCAAGGGCGGACCTTTTTACATTCCTGGGATCTGCGGGTATCGTATAGACCCTCGGGGCGTTCGGGAGATCCAACACCGCCAGCCGCGTTGTCCCCATGTCGTCCCCCTGAGTTTTTGTGTCGTCCCCATTTATCCTTCTCTTTTTTTCCCAGAGCCATGAAACAGCGTCCATCGAATTCCCGTCGACAATTTCTGCAAAACACCGCCGTTGTGGGTGCGGGACTGGCCGTCGCGGCACCACGCATGGCGTCCGCCGGCCCGCTTCGGAACGATCGTCCCGTCTTTGCGACCATCGGGCTGCGAAACCAAGGTTGGACGATCACCAACAAGTCGTTCAAGTTCGCCGATTTCGCGGCCATGGCCGACGTCGATGAAAACGTCTTGGGCGCCAACATTGCCAAGGCCAAGGAAAAACAAGGCAAAGCACCCGAGGGCTACAAGGATTATCGCAAGATCCTTGACCGCGACGACATCGACGCGGTGATGATCGCCACCCCGGACCACTGGCATACCAAAATCGCCGTCGAAGCGATGCGCGCCGGGAAAGATGTCTACTGCGAAAAACCGCTCACACTGACGATCGACGAAGGCAAGCTGATTGAAAAGGTGATTGCCGAAACCGGCAAGGTCTTCCAGGTTGGCACGATGCAGCGCACCGAATGCGGGAAACGTTTTTTGCAGGCCGTCGCGATGGTCAAGCAGGGCCGCATCGGTAAAGTCAAAAAGGTCACCTGCGGGATCAACGGAATGTCCAATTCGCCCGTGATTCCCGTGACCGCGGTACCCGAGGGTCTGGACTGGGACATGTGGTTGGGCCCTGCACCCTTGGTCGAATACCGTGCTCTACCCAAGATGCGCGAGGGTTACGGTGGTGGAGTGCCGCTGTACAGCAACGCGCATTATTCGTTCCGAAATTGGCACGAATACTCCGGCGGCAAACTGACCGACTGGGGCGCCCACCACGTCGACATCGCCTGTTGGGCGTTGGGCGTCAATGATGCCGGGGCAACCCAGACCGGTCCGTCCAAGGTCACGCCGACCAATTATGAACTTGCCTGCGAGTACAAGAACGGCCATCCCGTTGTGGGCGATCGCTACAACGTTGCCACGCAGTTTGATGTCCAAGTCGACATGCCCGGTGGAGTCGAAATGGTGATCACGAGTCGCGGTGACAATGGCATCATGTTCGAGGGCAGCAAGGGTCGATTCTTTGTCAATCGCGGCAAGATTGTTGGCAAGCCCATTGAAGATTTGGAGTCCAATCCGCTTCCCGAAGACGCCATCGAGCAGGTTTATGGTGGTCCGGTGGCGGAAAATCACACGGCCAATTTCATCGACGCGATGCGTTCCCGAACGCAGCCGATTTCGGATGTGCCCTCGCACAACCGGATGTTGGAAATTTGCCATTTAGCCAACATCGCGATGCGTCTGGGCCGCCCGGTGGCTTGGGACCCCAGCAGTCGTGAAATCAAGGGCGATGCGGAAGCGAACTCGTTCCTGGGCCGCGAAAGCCGCAAGGGCTACGACATCCAAACCGCGTAGTCGCCGCGTAAATGCTCGCGTGCAAAGCGATGCACACAGTCGTTCGCCTGGCGACGCATTACGAATGCTCGCTGGGCCAAGAATGCTTGGGGGTTAAAAGACTAGGGGGGTTAAAAGACTAGGGGGAAAAGAATGACGTGGGAGTAAATGAATTGAGATTCGATTGGGCTCACGAGCCAAGCCTCGGTAGGGGGCAAGCGTGTTCTCGTTTTCCAGGTCTCTTGCCGACCAATGGCACAATGGTGATCCCGGCAAATTCTGCAAGCAATTGCCTGAGTACCGCGGCAATTCTCCTTGCACCTAAGTTTTTAACCCCCCCCTAATTTTTTAACCCCTTCAATTTTTTAATCCCCTCGTCCTTTCACGGACCCGCAAGATGTATACGGATTGCCTCGTCCGTTTTCTTTAGACGCTTCGGCGATAAGCCGACTGCCATCCGTCGTCTGCCGGTGACTCGACGGCCGGCTTTTGGGATCTTGGCCCCGACGAGTCGTCGCGGCCGTTTGCGGAGACGTGATCGGCGGGGCGCGAATCAATAAACGGTCGGGCCTTCGGCCCTTGGCAATTTGACAAGATGCCCCATACGCAGCCCTTCGGACTGGGCTTAGCAAACGACCGGGGCTTCGCCCCAGAAAGAAAATCGGACGACCACGTCACTGGCGAAGACCGGCTACATCCGGCTTCCGGCGAAGATCGGCTACAGGAAACCGGCTACGGGAGGCTGGCGACTTTGTGTTTGGGCCGGTGGAAACCCATCTTGGCCAAGGCGTCGTAGACTTCATCCAATGTCTTTTCGCCGAAATTGCTGATATTGAGCAAGCGTTTGGGCGTGGCATTGAGCAGATCGCGAACCGTCAAAATGCCGGTTTCTTCCAAGCAATTGGTGGTGCGAACGGTCAACTCCATTTCCGCGATGGAAAGATCCAAACGCTCGCGACGCAAGCGCGCCTCTTCCTCAGCACGACTAATCGGAATCCGTGTGCGACTCATTGCCCATACTCCCTTCGTTTAACGACTCTGGTGCAATTAAAAGTTCCGGAATGCTTTTCCGGAGGTCCGCATGAGAGTAGCGATCCCGTGGCGTTTTGCAAAATTAACCGGACCAAAACAGCGAATCGCCGGAAAACCGTGCCAAAACAGAATCGTTTTTGATAGCAAACTGTGCCCAGCCACACTGCCAGTGAATGGCCTCACAGCGGCTCGAAGACGACCGTGCGGGGTTTATTCCAGCCGAATGGGTGTGAAGCGGCGGCTGGTTCGCGGCGTGGCGACCGCTTCACGACCCCACCCGTTTGCGGGCGTCAACCGCCGGGCTCCATCATCGACCCCAGGCATAACCTCGGGACCAGGCATAACCTCGGGACCAGGCATAACCTCGGGACCAGGCATAACCTCGGGACCAGGCATAACCTCGGGACCAGGCGCGACATCGGGACTTGGCGACGTCGCGGGATCGAACATCGGCTGCGTTCGGTCTTCAAATGGAATTTCTCGATCCAATCCAAAATCCTCGCCGAATTCCAATTGGCCGTCAGCGGAGCTCCCCGCCGTCGCTGGCGCTTGTGAGCCCAGCCGTTCCGCGCCGGACGGGTTACTGGAGGGCCGTAACAACTCGGGCAAGGTCAACGGAGTTGCCGGTGCACCGGAAACCGGGTCGCGTTCGGACTCAGTGGATGGATTCGATGGGAAAGCCGGGCCCGAATCCGGAGGGGCGACTGGGTCGTTCGCCCCTCCGAATGTCGAACCCGTTTGCCGGTTGAAAGGTCCCGCGAGCACGCTGTCGAGCGGATTGCGAAACATCGAAACGCTCGCATGGTTGCATGCCGCTTGAGGACGGTAGCACTGTGGACACGATTGACCGGCCTTCCAAAACCGCAATTCCTCGCAGCATCCCCGCGTGGCCACGTAGATCCGATCGCCCGGACGCAATTGATAGTTTGTCGACGCGTCGCCCAGCTGGGTGATTTCGCGATAGCAAATCGGCAGCAATTGACGGCACGAACAACGCTCGCTGGGTCGCGCGACGTAAATTTCACACGACGATGCCGAGGCCGTCAGACCGCCGGCCTCCAAAATGCCATCCAGCACGGTTTCGAATCCGTCAAGCGGATAGGCCCCCGGCGATGTCACTTCGCCCAAGACATAGTATCGGTGCGTCGATTCGATCAAACGCACGTTGATCTCTGGCGTTTCCGCTGCGGCCGATGACGATGCGGCCAACGTCGATGCGACCGATGTTTTTTTATCCGCGTCCAGCTTGCGTGCGACGGTTTGTTCCAGCAGTGATTCGGTGGCCTCCAGCGACAAACCCGCCACCCGGATTCGCCCGAATCCGCCCAGATCCAGGCTGCCGTCGGCCAGCACGCGTTGATCAGCGGGAATTCGAATTTCACTGTCCAGCCGAACCACCTCGATCAACACCACATCGCCGGGGCTTAGGTAGTGATCCGGCAACACGGATTGGTTCAACTCGTTTGCGGCTGCCGGGGGCACCCGCGCCGTTTTCAAGACCGCGCGGCTCTGATCGCTCAACGCACTGTCGGTGGGAAACAACGACAAGCCCAGCGACGAGCATCCGACGCAGGTCGATGCAAACACGATCGCTATCAGATGCGGCAGGATCTTCACGGTCGAACGGCCTTGCGGCGGAAAGGACTGGCAACACCCCTAGCATCGGTGTTCCCGGAACGACCGCCCCAAAGCGCATCGAGTGCGCCGATCGACTGGCACAATCGTGCTGAGCCGGACAATCGGCACGGCGACCCGGTCCGCCATGATCGGATCAATAGGCATGACCTGAGGAACCCAGACGATTCGCATGATCGCCAAAGTTTGCCAGCGATCGCCGATCATTGCCAGCGATCGCCGATCATTGCCAGCAATTGTTCCGCCCTTTGCCGGAAGCCGGTCATCTTCCGGGCCGAATGATCTTGGGGTGATGACGGGTTGGCGTGTACCGTGCACGAAGGAGTTCGATTCGAAGGAGCCACAGGAAGGGCAGGATGGCTAAAAATAACGATCCGTGGTTAAGCCGAATCGAACGGGAACAGAACGAAAAAACGCGGCGACGCCGTGGCCGACGGCTGAATCGGAATCGCACGTACGCGCTGCTGGGCCTTGCCGCGCTGGGACTACTAATCCTGGCCGGCCCCACGATTGCCGGTGTCGCCGGCTTGGGAAAATCAATTGCACTGGGACAATTGCGGCAATCCGGTTGGAATGGCAATCTGGGCACCGTGCGTGTCGGTTGGCTGACTCCGTTGACGCTTCGCGATCTCAAGCTGGAAAGTCAATCGGGTGATTCCATTGTCGAAGTCGTCGCGATCGATTGCGATTACACCCTGCTGGATTGGCTGCGGGGCAAGCCGACCAGCGACCTTGGCCAGATCCGCGTTTTGTCACCCCGTATTCAAACGCAAACTCGATCCGGCCGACTGGCGCTGTTGGATGACATCGACGCCCTGATGGCGTCCGATTCATCGGCACGAACGCCCACGGGGACGATTGTTTTGGAAGACCTCAGCGTGGTCGTCAATGCCGAAGCGAGCCGTGAAACTTGGCAATGGGATCGCGTCGCCGGTCACGTTGATTTTGACGGCGGCAACACCAAAATTCAAAGCGCCGGAGTCTTGTCGGATCACTCCGGTGCAAAAGGCGGCTTCGATTTTTCCGTGTGGATTCCCGATGCCGGCAGCGGCACGGATCCGGAATGCCAGATTCAAATGGACCTGGTGCCACTGTCGGTGCTGCGTCTGGCCGCCGACTATGTCCATCAAGATTCCAGCGCTCGACAAGCTGTCGACTTTGGCGGCGATGCCAGCGGATCGGTGCATGCGATCTTGCACCCCGGCGGCACGGCGTCGTTGGACGTCAAGGACATTGCCCTGCGTGAATTTCGCGTGGCGTTTGACGACGGAACCGAATTCCGAAATCGCGAAGCGAAATTGGACGGCGTCTTCGAGGTCAAGCATCGTTTGATCTCCAGCCGCGGCACGTTTCAAACGGATTTTGCACGCGGCCAAGTGGACGCAACCGTCGCCAAAGACATCAGCCTGACGAATTGTTTGGCCGAACCGGCGCGGGTCATGGAATCGATTCGGGGTCACGCGGAATTTGATGTCGACCTGAGCACGCTGCAGCGGGCCTTTCCAAGTTTGATCCCGCTGCGTCGCGATTTACGTTTGACCCAGGGTTCCATCCACGGAATTTTGGAAACGCCCGAGCGTTCGAAGGTGAAACTGGAATTGCTTAGCAAAACCGTTCGCGGTTCGCTGCGAGATCGAGTCGTCGCGATTCAGCCGCTACGTCTCTCGGCCGACTTGTCGCTGGACCCCTCGGGCAATCTGGTCGCCCATGCGGTGGATTTCCAAAGCAGCTTTGGCACCGCCGCGGGCAGCGGCGATTTGCGGTCGGGCAACTTGAATTTTGATTTGAACTTCGATTCGCTCGCCGCGGTCCTGAATCCCTTTGTGGAGCTTCAAAACACACCCTCGGGACAGGCCGGCGGCAGGCTCCGCTGGCTCAGCGACGCCGTTGACCGCTGGCAGCTGGACGGCACCGTCGACGGACGAAACATTCAGCTTCCCCGTTGGGCTGCGGGCCGCTCCGATACCGCCGCATCAAACATGCCGCTGGACTTTGACGCGAGCGTTCATGCCGATGGCCGAATCGTCGATTTGAACCTGACACGTCTGGAAGATGCACGATTGGATTTGCGGAGCGGGGGAGACCGTTTGGTGGTCCAATTGCGTCAACCGGTCGATCATCCCGGTGACCGGCCTTGGTTGCCCTGCCGGTATCAAGTCGCGGGCAATGTGCCGCGTCTTTGGCAACGTTTCATCGGCCACGACGTTGGTGGTTTTCGCCCGACCGCGGGCAAATGGACGGGAACCGGGCTGCTTGCCGTCTCGCGACGCAACGTCCTGATCGGGCCGGGCAAATGGCAGATCGACACGCCGGCATGGTACATGGGCACATCGCGTTTCAGCCAACCGGATATGAAGTTGGATTTTGACGGCCGATACGATTTGGCCGAATCCAAGTTGTCCTTGAAAAAGGCGACTCTGGTCGCATCGGCCTTTACCGCGGCCGTCGGTGGCGACGCGGCACCGGATCGTGGTTCCGTCGAAATGCACCTGAGGACGGACCTGGATCGCTTGCGCGCCGCCGGCGGGCTGCGGGTTGCCGATCGGCAGCCCAGCGTGAGCGGTGTGTCGTACCGGACGGCGACCGGTTCGTCCGGAGCCGATGCTTTGCCCTGGCAATTCAAAGGCAACGCCCAGGGTCGCATGACGTTTAACTGGGAAGACGCCCAGCACATTCAAGTCGGCTACGATTTTTCAGCCACCGATGTGAGCGTGTTGCAACCCAAATCCAGATCGGTCACGAACCGAAACGCAAGCTCCGCTGCAAACCGAAGTTTGAACAATGAATTCGAAACCGTGTGGTTCGAAAAAGACATCGGATTGCGAGGCCAGGCGATCGTCCTTCCCCAGGACCAGGGCGTGCAAATTCAATCGCTCCGCAAAACAACCACCTGGTCCGATGCCAACCTGGCGGGCTTCGCCGGCTGGAACGATTCGGGATACGATTTGCAATTGGATGGACAAACCCAATTGGACATGGCCGACGTGGCGGATCGTTTGTCGCCGCTGACGGGAATACGGATGCGCGCGGCCGGTATCGTCGAATCGCCCGTCAGCTTGCATCTGCACGGCGGCGACGAAAATCACTTTGTCATCGCAACCGAAGTCGGTTGGCAGAATGCCGAAATCGGTGGGTTGCAGTTTGGTGCCACTCGAACTCAAATTCAAATGGACAACGATTGGGTCGTGGTGGACCCGGCCACCATCCCCGTACGCCCGGGCGGGCGATTGAGAGTGGGCGGTCGCGTTGCCTATCGCGAGGGACGACGGCGGCTGGAAATCCCAGCCGGGCCCATTGCCGAGGATATCGAATTGACTCGCGAGATCACCGATCGCTGGCTGAAGTATTTGGCCCCGGTCGTTGCACAAGCCGCCGACGTGCACGGCAAGTTGGGCATCGACTTGAACGACTCGATGGTCGATTTGGAGCGTCCGGCCCAAAGCCGGGTCAGTGGTGCCGTCAAAATGCAAAACGCATCAATGAACGCCGGACCAATGGTGCAAAATCTAATCAACGTCGTCAGCCAGGCGCGACGTATGGCCGGCATTCAAAACGACATGGCGGGCAGCACGTTGGTCAACATGCCGCCGCAAATTATCTCGTTCCGTTTGCAGGATCACTGGGTGACCCACGATCGCATGCAATTTTCGGTCGACCGCGCCGACGTTTTGACCAGCGGCCGAGTTTCCACCGCCGGGCAATTGGACATGGTGGGCCAGATTCCGATCCAGCGCGCATGGGTCGGTCGCGACCTAGGATCGCTGGCCGGGGCCACGATCTCGCTTCCCATCACCGGCACCTTGAACAACATCCAGGTGGATACCCGGACGATGTCGCAGATTTTTGCGCGGGTCGCCGCGGAGGCCGGACGCGACAAGATCGACCAAATCCTTCGCAAAGAAATCTCGCGGCCGCTGGAAAAGTGGCTGGGGAAGCAACAACCCTAAGTCTTGGGCCGGATCTTGCGGCGGAATTGACCCGGCGTTTCCCCCGCGATGCGTTTGAAGACCACGTGCATGTACTCGGGGTGATCAAAGCCGCACAAGGTCGCAATTTTCTCCGCCGCCATGTCCGTCGTCGTCAGCAATTCCTTGACTCGCTTGATTTGGTTGTGACGGATTTCTTCCTGCGGTGTCCGTCCCAGAAACTTGCGTACTTGGCGTTCCAAAGTACTGCGTGATAGCGAAACCTTGCCAACAACATCTTCAACGCTGATGCCCGCACACGCGTGCTGACGGATGAAGCGGAGCGCCGCGGCAACGTCGCGATCATCGATTGCCATCATGTCGGTGGATTGCCGTATCGCAATGCCCAGCGGCCCAACCCGCTGGATCGGCGATGGCGGCGCTTGCCCCTCCATCATTCGGGCAAGCGTCTCGGCGGCGCGAAAGCCCACAAATTCAGCGTTGGGAATCACACTGGACATCGGCGGCGAACAAACCCGGCAAATCAATTCATCATTGTCGACGCCCAAAATCGCGACTTGTTCGGGCACCGCCAAATTCAAACGGTGCGCAACGTTGATCACATGTTGGCCGCGAAGATCATTGCACGCAAACACACCAAAGGGTGGTTCTATCGACCTCAGCCACCGGGCGATGCATGCCTGTTCCTCGTGCCAGGGACGTTCGGCCGGCCCGTGCCAGGCCGAGTTAAAGATGCCGCAACAAACGCCATACTTTTGTTCCACCGCATCGACGAAAGCGTTTTCCCGCCGCGCCGACCAGGCCTCGCCGTGGAAGCCGCAAAACCCAAAGCGTCGAAAACCGCGTTCAATAAAATGCTCCGCCGCGACCTGTCCGATCGCTGAATCATCGCTTCGCACCTGAGGCAGCACCGATTCTTCGACGCGATCGGTCATCTCCACCATCGGCACGCCCGTTCGCCCAATGGCGTCGATCAACTCGGGCGTGGTGGCTCGCGACAAAATCCCATCGCCCTTCCAATCGTGCAGCCACGAAGGCGCCCGCGTCCACAAATCCCGCTGTGCCAGGAACACCGACCACTGGTCGTGAATTCGCATGTACCGCACGACGCCCGAAAGCAAATCACGTCCGTAGACGCTCGATGTTTCGATGATCAGCGCGACCTCACGTTTCATAACTTATTGATCGCGCGCTCTCGGGCGTTGGGGTACGGCCGGCGATTCCCGCTTCAATGAAATCGATTCGGCGTACGCCAGTTCTCCCGACCGTCCGTCGTAATACTGGAACACCACTTGCGGATGCGGGTACGCCACCGCGCGCGTGTCGCCCAATCGCCGCGGCATGTTGAAAACATTGTTGACCTGCACGACGCAAAAGTGCGGATACAGACGCTCCAGCCGCGGGACATCGGGCAAAATGTAACTGCTCCAACGGATATCCATCTCGCGTCCACCAAAACTCCAGCGACCGGTCGCCGGGCGATCGCTTTCGTCCAACTTGGGGACATGATTGACGCTGTTGTGCGGCCCGCAACAAAATTCCCAAATGTCGTCGGTGACCCGAATGGCAAAACTATTGTGCAGATCACCGGTCATCACAAAAACCTTTTTGTCCAGTTTGGACCACTGGCGAATCAGCATCTCGCGTTCGTCCAAAAATCCGGTCCACGCCTCTTCTTTGTTACCCGCGTCGGCTTCGAATCCGCCCGCACCGCTGTGCGGGATCATGAATGGCACCGTCGAAACGACAAAGAAAAAATCCGCCTCGCTACGACGCATCGATTCCAGCAGCCATTCACGTTGCCGCTGGCCGATCATCGAAACGCCCGGCTTGTCTCGATCGGTCACGTCATGCATGTCGCGAATGCCACGCGTGTCCAATAAATAGAATTCACAATTGGCCACGCGAAACTTGCCATAACTGCGTCGTCCGATCGAATACGCGAGTGAATCGCCATCGGCCGGTGCTTGGCGGTCCAATTGAATGCGATGTGGACCGAGAACTCGCATCACGTCATAGACAGCGCTGTTGGGATGGCCGCGATCGTCATCAAAACGCATGTCGTTGATCCCGGCCTGCGGCGTGCCCCAATGAACATGCAGGTTGGTCAATTGATCGATGGGCAATTTGGTGAAGTCCGTTTCTTGATCGATCAAAATGTCGCTGCCCCGCTTCATGCTGCACCGCGACAAATGAATTCGCTGCGGCGCGGCGATGGGATTGGCCCACCCCAAATAATCGAACCAGGCACGCGTCCCGATATCACGAAAGACGGTACGCCGATGACGTTTGCCGGTCTCCGCGCTGCCCCAAATGTCATTGACCAATTCGTGATCGTCAAAGGTGAACACACTGGGCACATGGCGGTGCCAGCGCGACAGCTCGTTGCCGCGGGACAAATACAATTTGTAGTTTTCCCACACGCCAACGATCGACGGCGCGACGTCCACGACGGCGGGCACTTGTTCCAACCCCTGAGTCAAACGCCACGCTTCGGCGGGATAATCCCGAAGCTCTTCATACAACCAATCGCCGTTCATAATGTGGAAGTGAACCTTGTCGGCCCAGTCCGCATTGAGATGTTCATAGGTGGTCGCCCGATGGCCATTGCCGTGCAACGGGTTCTGGTTGGCACAGGAGCCGATTTGAAATCGAAAATTGAACAACCCGTCGGGGTTGTATTCGGCGCCCACGAGTTGTTTGGCCGATGGCAGCGTGCGGAAGGATCCGGGCAGCCCGTGGGGGCGATCCCCGATGAACACTTGATAGTGATACCGCCTGTCCGGCTGCAAACCATCAATGGCCACCACACCCGTATTGTCGTGCGCGATGCGAGTCATCCCGCTCGGGCTTTGTGTTTCCAAATGGTCCGGATCGGTTCCATAACGGACCACGAACTCGGTCGGATCGGATGACCGTATCCAAACGTGGACGCCCCCGTCGCGTGGTCGCCCGAGCATGGGGCCGTGTGTCAGACGCGGCGGATCGCGGGCGATCGTCAGATCCGAACGGGTCTGACCGTCGGCTTGGGTGTCCTGGGCGGGGGCAAACGAACTTGCGCCCATCAAGGACAGGACCAAGCCAACGATCGGCAAACGATGACGCATATCGATTTTCTTGGGGGTCAATGGAGGGTGGCCGTCGCTCGCCAGAACACGGAAGCACGAACGAATTCCGTGTTCTGGCGAACAACGGCTACCCCAATCTTCATTTGGAACCATTCATCACGGCTGCGTCTTCGGATATTCGAATCCGATTTTGCGTTGCCCATCGCTGGTCGCCATGGCGGCGGCGATGCTATCGGTGTTGTGCCGGATGGCGATGTTGCCGTTTCGGTCGACGGCGATCAAGCCGCCACATTTGTCGGGAAGCGTTTCGTCGATCAAATTGTCCACCGACTCGGACAATGATCGTCCCGCGTATCGCATTTGGGCCGAAACGTCATAGGCGGCGGAGGTGCGAATGAATTCTTCGCCTATACCCGTTCCGCTGCACGCACAAGACCGATTGTCGGCATAGGTTCCCGCGCCGATGATGGGCGAATCTCCGGTGCGTCCGGGCATCTTGTTGCGCAAACCGCCGGTGCTGGTGCCCGCGGCCAAGTTGCCGTGGACATCCAACACCGCACATCCGACGGTGCCATAGTGGGTATCGGTGTGCAGGGCTCCCGCCTTGGGTATCGCCATCGCACCGTCGTTTTCACCCGCGCCGGTGGGCAGCCGAAAGTAGGACTGTGGTGTTCCGCCCAGGTCTTCGGCGTCGGCAAACGCTTCGGCGCCCTCATCGACCAACAACACATGCCGTGTTTTTTTCATCACCCGCCGCGCCAGTGTGATCGGGTGGGCACAATTGCCGACGCCGGCAACGGCACCGCACTTGCGGGTTTGGCCATTCATGATTGCGGCGTCAAGTTCGAAACGATCCTCGGACGTTCGGACGGCCCCGCGACCGGCATTGAAAACCGGATTGTCTTCCAGGATTCGCACCACCGCTTCGACGACATCCATTGCCGCCTCGCCGTCCCGCAAACGCCGCACGCCTTCGTCCAGGGCCCGTTCCATGCCCGACAGCCGGGCTTTGCGGACTTCGGGAACGAAACGTTTGCTGTCGCCGTCGGCGCCCCCGTGCAGCACGATGGCCCAGCGCGCATTGCGGTTCTCGTCGGGCATTTCAGCGGAAATCGAATTCATGGGGATGCAGATGCTGGTACACAGCAAAACAAGTGGGGCACAGATCCGTGGGGTCAAAATCGATCTCCAAATCCATCGAAGCGAGGCGGTCGGGAACGCAAGGCCCAAGAGGGCCCCGTGGCATCAGCATATTCGAAGTGCCAGTGGGCTACACATTCGAAGTGCCAGTGGGCTACTTCAAAAAGAAGCCGGTGATTGCCCAACCGTCATCGGTCGTTTGCAGGAACGCTGCACCATTGGGAAAAAACCGCTCGATGTCTTTGAAGGGCGGCAGCTTTTGTGCGTTTAGCTTTTCCTCGGGGTCCTCTTGGCCGACGATTCGGCGGTACAGATTGGCGACGACTGAATTGCTCTGTCCAAGCTTTCCGGCACGCAGCAATTGATACTTCGCCCGCAGTGACAGCGATGTCCGAAGCAGGCGTTCGAGGGCTAGTTGCTCACCGCCCAACATGCGAATTTTCTCTCGCAACCGCCGGGTGTCCTCGCTCTGATTCAAAGACTTTTGATTGCCACTGGCGATGCCCTTCAGCGTTGCCAGCATCAGTTCTTTATGAGACGAAACCATCAAGTACTCGCCGTCGCAGCCGGGCAGGTTGGGCACGATCGCGATGAAATATCGCGAGATGATCAATGCACCATTGCCGTTGGGGGCCTCAAGTTCCTCGTCGTCATCGATGCCGCCAAAGATATCGTCCTCCGCGTCATCCTCCCCGCCACTGTTGGGTTCAAGCCGATACAGATCGATGCCGCCGGGCGCCGGGATCTTTTCCGAATCCGGGTCGCGATCCAGCCAGCGGCGAAACGTCTTTGCAATCACCGGAAAACTCTTTACGCGGACGGCCGCCAAATAACGGTCACTTTCCAGCGTCGCCGGCTGAGTGTTATCGGTAAAAAACAGGAATGAATTTTCCAGGTTCGGCAGCACGTCACCGGGGATGTCCATCTCGGGGCCCCGGTCATCTTTGATGCCTTCGAAAATGTCGCGGAAGATTTCGTCACCGACGGCGTCGTTGAATAGCGGTTCGGTGGCCCAAAACGCGTTCTCGATGTTGATGTAGAGTCGATTGAAGGTCGCAACGTCGTCTGCCACCCAGCTTGGGATTTCGGCGATTGGGGAATCCAAAAAGCGCAGCATCCTGGCGGCTTTGGCGTACCGCTGGGGCTCCGGTGCAGTCGCTGGTGCCAAAACATAACCGCGGTGCAGGACATCGAAGGCGTCGACGTCGAACATCGCGATTCCGCCGGCCGCCTGGATCGCATCGAAGCCCTGACGCTGCAGCAGCGCCAGGATGTCGACCTTGTTGCCCCGATCGACACCGGCCGCCTCTCGAATGATCTTGCCCATCGAAAAGGGCCTGGCGAACCATTCCGCCGCGATGGTGCCCTGGCCCTGCTTGCGAACCACGTCGGGCATCGCCTTTGCCGATCGGCTCAGCACGGTACGGAAGTCCTCGCTGCTTGAAATCGACGGCGATGCGGCTTTTCCGGCGATACCATCAATCAAGCCGCGAACAACCGAAGCTCGATCGGCCGCCATGATCCGGCCGTCCCGATACGAAATGGCGATTTGTTGGACCTTCAATTGGCCCGGCTTGGGTTGATGGTCATACACGCGAATGTCTTGGCCGCGATGCTGGACGTTGGTGCGTTTCCACTTGCCCGCTTTCAAATCCGCGTCGATCTGTGCCAGCACGGCTTGGACATCCGCATCTCGCTGGCGAACGTCCGCCACGATGCACAACGCGTAGGGTCGGCGTTGGTCCTTTTCAAAGGGCAGCCATGCCAGCACGACTTCGCCCGACGCGATGTCATACACATCTTCGATTTTCAACCCGACCTTGTTGCCAAGATCCTGCAAATACTCCTTCGCTCGCTCCCGTTGGACGTTGACAAAGGCCTCCATCGTGGGATCGGCTAGCAACTGACCGACTTGTGTTTGCTGGGCCGCGTCACAAAAAGTCGGCAGGTCGGGAATTCGCAGCAAACCGGCGATCGAATCCGGGATGATCTGGATCGCCGGTGTGTAATCCTGTGCCGGAAGGGGGGCCGCGAAAATGGCTTGCAGAAGCAGGACGAGGGTCGCCGAGCGAACAAATTGGCCAAGTTGGCCCAGCCGAAAAACCATGTACTGCATCGATCCACTGGTGAGTGACGGTAAGGGCGGTATTGTATCCCAAGCGGGTACCGATCGCACAGGCACCCAAACCGCGCACAGGCACCCAAACCGCGCACAGGCACCCAAACCGCGCACAGGCACCCAAACCGCGCACTGGCACGCAAACCCCGCACTGGCACGCAAACCCCGCACTGGCACGCAAACCGCGCACTGGCACGCAAGACGCCAGCAACGCTCAAGCGACCGGTGATGGACAAATCGCGTCTTTGGAAACCGGTCTCGTTCCAACACGATCCGAAATTCTGAAACCCTTCAACATTGAAGAAACCCTTCAACATTCAAAACGAAATGGCGTCGACGATGACCGGCATGGATTCCCAACTTCCAAACGTGTTGGCCACTCGCTACGCCAGCCCGGCGATGCGATCGCTGTGGTCACCCGCGGGCCGGATCGGCATGGAACGCGACTTTTGGATTTCGGTCCTCCGGGTCCAGGCGTCGCTCGGATTGGAAGTGCCGCCCGCCGCGATCGCGGACTATCAAGCCTGTCGCGATCAAATCGACTTGCATTCGATCGACGCTCGCGAGCGAGTCACGCGGCACGATGTCAAGGCGCGGATCGAGGAATTCAACGCGCTCGCCGGACACGAACATATCCACAAAGGCATGACCTCCCGCGACTTGACCGAGAATGTCGAACAACTTCAGGTCCAGCGTGGGTTGCGGCTGGTCCACCAACGCATCATCGCGGCACTGGCACGGCTGGCCCGACGCGCCGCCGAAACCGCCACACTGCCAATCGCCGGACGCAGCCACAACGTGCCGGCGCAGATCACCACGGTGGGAAAACGCATCGCGAGCGTCGCCGAAGAACTGCTCTGCGGCCAACATCGGATCGCCCAATTGCTCGAAAGCCTGCCCCTGCGTGGACTCAAGGGCCCCGTTGGAACGCAGCAGGATATGTTGGATTTATTTGCCGGTGATGTCGCCAAGGTGCAACGCTTGGAACAACAAGTCGCCCGCGAATTGGGCTTCGCGACAGGCTTGGATTCGGTCGGCCAAGTGTATCCGCGAAGTCTTGATTTTGATGTCGTTTCGGCCTTGGCACAGGTCTCGTCGGCGCCCGCCAATTTTGCCAAGACCTTGCGTTTGATGGCGGGCCAGGATTTGGCGACCGAAGGTTTCCGGCCCGGCCAAGTCGGATCGTCGGCCATGCCCCACAAAATGAATGCCCGCAGTGCCGAACGCATTGGCGGCTTCTGCGTCATCCTTCGCGGCTACGTCACGATGCTGGGCGGCCTGATGGGTGACCAGTGGAACGAAGGGGATGTCAGTTGCAGCGTCGTGCGTCGAGTCGCCATCCCCGACGCGTTCCTGGCCATCGACGGACAATTTGAGACATTCCTAACCGTGCTTCAGGACTTTGGTGTTTATCCAGCAATGGTCGACCGTGAAATCGAACGCTACCTCCCATTTTTGGCAACCACCAAGTTATTGATGGCCGCCGTCAAAGCCGGCGTCGGCCGCGAAACCGCTCATGAGGTCATTAAGCGACACGCGGTTGCCGCGGCGCTTTCCATGCGCGAACGCGGCGAAGGTGAAAACCACCTGATCGCGCGTTTGGCCGAGGATCCGGAATTGCCCATGTCAGTCGAGGATTTGGCCGCCGCCATGGGCAAACCCATCACCTTCATCGGTACCGCCGCCGATCAGGTGCAACGGGTAGTCCAGAAAATCGAAGTCTTGATCCAGCAATTCCCGGCGGCGGCAAATTATCAACCCGGCGAGATCCTTTAAGCCCCCGTGGCGGCCTGCCTTTGACTCGATCCCCGGCTTCGCCTGGGAACGCAATGTCTTTGCGGCTCCAACTTTTTGACGGCCCAGCACAAGCCGTCGGTTCCCGGTGCCGGTACCGGCGGCTCACGCCTCGCCGCTCACTGGGTACCGGCACCTGCCACCTTGTGGTGTTCGGGGTTTGCTACCGGTGCGAGTTGCGATTTCTCAGGCAGCTGATCGTTATTGCGAGATCGGTGCCGACGACCGAAGCCTTGAAAAAGTTGACTTGGGGTGCTTCGCAGCGTTACGCTGAGGCGTTCACGACGCCACACCTGCTTGGCCCTGTTGATTGACTGCTCGGCGTTTTCCTTTTCTCATCCGACCCCTCCACTTCACGCCCGTGTTACGCGATGCCCGTGTGACGCGACGGGTCCGGATACCGCTTCGTTCAATCTTTTGGGGGACCTTGTCATGGCAATGCTCGAAACGCGAAATCGCAATCAGGCGGCGACGCCGCCAAGCGCCGCAGCGCCAACCGGTCGATCAAACACCAAGGACACCGGTTGCCCGCCCCAATACGCGATTAACGGCGCGTTCCTGCAAGAGATCAAGGATTCCGCGATCGAGGTTCGCGACACGGCCGATACGATCGAGCATCTGTGTCAATGCCCGCCCTGGGACATGCGTTGTTTGCGTTTGTTGACCGAGGCGATGGATCGGTGGCGTGACCAATTGGCCATGATTTTTGCCCTAGAAGAAACCTACGGCTACGTCCAACTGCCACCGCGATCACCACTGGACCGGTTGGACGAAACCGAAAGCAAAACCGCGGGGGGCGGCAAAATCCTGGGGGGCGGCAAAATCCCGGGGTCCGAAAGACTTGGAGCCGATGGTCCGACCCCGAGAGCCAACGCCCCAGATGAACTACGCCGCCAACATTCCACGCTGTATTTGTTCGTTAGCGAGCTTGCCGAGGCGGCCGAGGAATTACAATTTCGGGGGTACGATGCGGAGGCGATGCAGGACCTGGTGGGTCGCATCGCCGACTTTTGCGAAATGCTGGATCGTCACGAACGTGACGAGTTGGAGTGGATTCGATGTTAGGCAGCGCTAAAACGGCTCCGATGGAAATCCTGTTGGTCGAAGATGGACTGACGGACGCCCGCATGACGATCTTTGCCATTCGGCGATGCGGAGTGCATCACCGTTTGACGCTGGTCCGTTCCATCGCCGACGCGCGACGGTTCCTGCGTCGCGAGGGGATTTTTTCATTGGCACCAACGGTCAACCTGTTGCTACTGGACATGATGTTGCCCGACGGCAGCGGCGAAGATTTGCTGGCTGATTTCGCCCCCGAGCGTGCCGGTGATCGGCCCTTTGAAGTTCCCACCACCGTGGTGCTGACGGCGTCGGATGATCCGGAATTGCGAAAGCGGTGCACCGAGGCGGGCGTGATCGATTTCATTCGCAAACCGGTCCGCGAAGACGAATTTATGCGTGTCGTTCGCGACCACAAACGCTTGATGATTCACACCACCGCGGCCTCGCCAGCCAATTGCGAATCCACTTCGTTGCTCACGATCACGCCGTAGTTGATCGCGCCCAACCAGCCGCTCATGATGATGCCGACGCTGCCGGCGTGGTACATCCCACCGACTTGTTGTGGCAATTCACGACTGACCGGAAGTCCCTCAAACTTGGTCCCGAAACTGGCACCCAGTTCGTGCAGGGTGTAGTGGTTGAAGGTTTTGGGCGTTGCCGCTTCCGCACGATCGATCTTGTCACGAATGCCCGGCAGGTAGCGTTCCAATGCGTCCAAGGTGGTGTCGATCAAGTCCTCTTTGCTGGCTTCGTAGTCGGCTTCGGATAGGTCCGCCCAATCGGACCAATTCGCATTGGTGCTGCTGACGATGGCGTATCGTTCGTTGGACTTTTGCGGCCGAGTCTTGGGATAATAAAAACTGAAGGTGCGGCTGGTGATGTCGCGGGACAGCAGCAAGTCAGTGCGAAATTCCTTGGATGTGCTGGTGAAAAAGAGGTCACCGGTGTCTTCGTCGATCGTTTCGCCCGGCTTGAGTGCCATGTAGACCTGGGTGCTGCTGTTGTTCAATCGCACCGCTACGGCACGCTCGCGATAGTCACGGTCAAGAACTTCGCGGGGCAGCATCTTGAGCACCGTCGATTTTAGATTCGCGTTGCTGACGACGGCCCGACAGGGGATTTGCCGACCCAGCACTTCGACGCCCGCGACCCGGTCGCCGCTAACGATGATTCGATCCACCGGAGTATTGATGCGGACGTCGACGCCGTTGCTCTGCAATTCCTTCTTCATCCGTTTGACCAAATCATCCGTGCCGCCTTCGTAGATGAAAACGCCTTTGTTCATAAAATTGCTGAACACGATCCCGTAGGTGATCGCGGGATCCTCCAGCGTGGAACCGTTGGCGTAGGTGATCGGTTCCATCAACAAGCGGACGACATCTTCGCGACCGGGGAAAAACCGATCGAACAATTGTCGCGTCGTCGTGGCTTGGTCGTCATAAAAGTTCATCGACCGAGCCGTATCAAAGAACTCCTTGACCACGTCGGCTTGGATTCCAAACTTCGTCGTCAGCAGCCGCGTGAAATCGTCACGGTTGAACGTGGTCGTCAGCGAAAATTGCGGATTATCAAAACGGATGTTCTTTAGCTGCACGATGCGATCGGCGATATCGCGATTCCAGTAGCGACGACACGACTTGATCATGCCATGGGGAAAACCATGCAGCGAAATATCGAACACGTGACCGCCGGGCCGCAAAAACCATGTCGCCAAACCGCCCAACTTGTAGTGCTGTTCCAGCAGCAACACCCGATGGCCGGCGCGGCCCAAAATGTTTGCCGATGTCATGCCGGCCAAACCGCTGCCGATCACGACGACGTCGTAGGAATCGGCGATTCCTTTGAGAAAATCCTTGGGCATCAAATCGGGCGGGGCTGGAGTGACAAGACCTGCGTAGACGGGAACCGACGCGTTGCGTCGCCCGACAACCGTCCACTGTAGAAAATTGTCGCCCGGATTCGAATGGGGGCGGAAAGCGTGCCCAAGTCGGCTGGCGGTCGTCAGCGCTGGCCCAGGAGCATCCGGAGCCCCTCCAGTACGCCCGCCGTCGCGGTTTCTTGGGCCTGGTACAGAACCGGTGCTTCGCCGGCCGTGGGGTCGGTTTGTTCGCGATGTTGTGCCGCCGCTTGACGCAATTGGGCATCCGCATTGCCGACCAAGATTGCATGCACGCCGCTGTTGATTGCCGAAATGTCGTTGCCGGTATCGCCCGCGTAAACAACTTCGCCGTCGTTCAGACCACTGTGCCGAAGCCACCAGCGTAACGCGAAGCCTTTCTCGACACCTTGCGGCAACAAATCCAGCATCCCCAGACCTTCGAACGGATCGACGCTGATGGTCATTGAAACGGGGACACGCTGTGTTTCAATCCAATCGTGGATAGTCGCTTGAACGTCAGCGCGGTGCTGGGCCGGATAATAGAAACTGGTCTTCAAGTCCGATTGCTGATGCTCGGGCTGTGCCCACAAACGTGGCTCCCGCTGCAGCGCCGTCGACAACAGCCGTGCGTGATCCCAATCGCCTAGGCGGAGGTGCAATTCGTCGTGATAATCCGCGTCCGGTTCAAAGCCGTCGGCGTGGCGATGCAGGATCGTCGTGCCGACGTCGCAAATGATGGTTTCCGGTTCCGGCGGCGAATACTGCTGGATGCCCTGGAACGTTTGATCCGCCGATCGCCCCGTGACAAAGACGCAGCGGAGCTTGTGGGCGGTGATCAATTGAATCAATTCGCCCATGGCGGCGTGATGCGAAGGCGAATCGTCGATCGGGAACAGCGTTCCGTCCAAATCGCTTGCCAGGGCGCGTAGCGGGCGAGATTTCATTTTTTAGAATGCGGGGAAGCGGACACGATTCAACACAACCACATCGCCGAGCATCGTATGAGAGCTCCATCGGATTCGAAACCGCCGGTCATCATTGTCGGCGAGGTGCTGGTCGATTGCTTTGCCGACGGGCATCAGGTCATCGGCGGCGCGCCGTTTAATGTGGCGTGGAATCTTCACGGCTTTGGCTTCGATCCTTTGTTCATCAGCTCCGTGGGCAGCGACGACGTCGGCCAGCAAATTCTCGCCGCGATGAAGCGCTGGGGCATGCGCACTCAGGGCCTTCAAATCATGGATTCCCAGTCCAGCGGTCGTGTCCATGTCGAGATCATCGATGGCCAGCCGCATTACGACATTGTGCATCCGGTCGCGTTTGACTTCATCGATTCCGATCCGGCCGTTGCAGCGGCGAAAGACTATTTGGCAGGGCGTGAAGCGGCAACGCTTTATCACGGCAGTTTGGCTTATCGAAGCCGGCAAACGGCTGCCACCATCACGACGCTCAAGCAAACGATCGAGGCGTCGGTGTTTTTTGATATCAACATTCGTGATCCGCATTTTGATGCCACGCGGATGTCCGAATTCATGCGCGCGGTCACGGTTTTGAAATGCAATTGGGACGAAATGAATCGGTTGATTGGCGACGCACAGGTTCCCGATGCCGTCGACGACAGCATTCCTGATGCCGCCGACGACAGCATTCCCGATGCGAGCGAAGATCAAGCTCGATTTCAGACTGCCGAAGCAACGATTTCAAAATTTGGTTTGGACGCGATTTGGCTGACCGCGGGATCCTCGGGCGCCCACTTCATCACTCGCGGCGGCGGCACGCAGTCGCTGGGCACCCCGCACGTGGCACGGGAGAATCTGGGCGACACCGTGGGTGCTGGCGACGCATTCGCTGCCGCCGCAATCGCCGGTCAAGCCCTGGGGATGTCGCCGAAAGAAATCCTGCAATGGGCGGTCCAGCACGCCGCCAAGGTCTGCACACTCCGCGGCGCGACGACCGAAGACCGGGGCTTTTATGCGAGCGAGTAAGTTTTTAACGCATCACCAAAGTAGCCCTGCC
>JBCCRW010000022.1:0-25359 GCA_039201055.1 Planctomycetota bacterium
ATCCGAGGAACGAGGATCAAATCGATGGGGGATAGGGTTGGGGTGAGGGGGCAGTTGCCGTGCGCCTGGCCTTCCGCATTCGTGATACCCGTGGATTCGCTTACAGCCCGGCCAGCGGCTCACCCGTGCAGCCGTTTTCCGCGAAAACGATGGCTCGAATCTACGCCGTGTGGATGGCTCGGCGGTCCACGTCCAATGCGGCCTCGTGGACGGCTTCGGCTAGCGTCGGGTGCGCGTGGCAGGTTCGTGCGATGTCTTCGCTGCTGGCTCCATATTCCATGGCCGCGGCGGCTTCGGCAATCAAGTCGCCCGCCCGGGCACCAATGATATGCACGCCCAAAACGCGATCGGTTTCCGCATCGGCCAAAATCTTCACGCGGCCCTCGGATTCACCCAACGTGCGGGCTCGGCCGTTCGCCCCAAACGGACACACGCCCTTGTTGTAGGCGATGCCGAGTTCCTTGAGTTCGTCTTCGGTCTTGCCGACACTGGCCAATTCTGGATGCGTGTACACGATTGCCGGGATGACGTCATAGTTCATGTGGCTTTCCGTGCCCGCCATTTGTTCGATGCAGACAATGCCTTCTTCCATGGCCTTATGAGCCAACATCGCGCCGCCAATGCAATCGCCGACGGCGAAAACATTTTCCACGGACGTTTCGAAGTTGCTGTCGACAGGAATGAAACCACGATTGTCGGTTTCCAGGCCGATCGCTTCGAGCCCCAAGCCGTCGGTTGCCGGCGCCCGGCCGGTCGCCAGGAGCACTCGGTCACACGCGATGGGATCGCCATCGCGGATGGCCACTTCGCAACGATCGCCGCTGCGGCGGGCCGATGCGACAAAGGTTTTGGTGCGGAATTCCAAACCTTGTTTTTGAAAGGTGCGGTGGGCCAGCGATGCGATTTCCGAATCGATGCCCGGCAGGATGCGATCCATGGCTTCCAAAACAATTACTTCGCTGCCCAGACGGCTCCAAACGCTGCCCAATTCCAAACCAATGTAGCCACCGCCGATGACGACCAATCGATCGGGCACGCTTGGAAACGAAAGTGCCGTGGTGCTGTTGCCGATGTATTCGCCGTCCTCTTCGACGCCGCGAAGCTTGGCCGGAACGCTGCCGGCACAGATCAAGATTCGGTCGGCCTCGATTTGCACTTCTTCCTGGCCCGAAACCGCGATCGTGTTGACGTCTCGCATCACGCCGCGGCCCCGATAGGCGTTAACGCCTCGCTTCTTGAACAGCATGTCGATGCCACCGGTCAGCGTGTCGACAATCTTCGCCTTGCGAGCCATCAAGACGTCCAAATTCAATTTCACGTCGCCGACCGTGATCCCATGTTCGTCGATGCCGTGTTTGGCGTCGTGATACAAATGGCTGCTTTCCAAAAGTGCCTTACTGGGGATGCAACCGACACGCAGGCAGGTGCCTCCAAAGCGGTCGTTTTCGTCGATACAGGCCACGTCGATGCCAAGCTGAGCGGCGCGGATGGCGGCGACGTATCCGGCCGGGCCGCCGCCCAGGATCGCCAATTCGTGTCGGACCGTTTTCATGATGAACGCGAGGCGTGAGTATTGAGGCGTGAGTTCCGAGGCGTGTGCAAAAAGGCTAATGGGGAAGGGTATTCCAATCGTTTGGGAATCGTCTACACCCCCGACGAGTTACCGGCCGCCGGCGTTGGCACGGACCCGACTCCTGCTGGACACCTTGTCGGCGATCTTTCACGATGACGGCTGCCCGCTTCATCGATCGAACATGTCCAACCATCTGATAACCAAGCACCCGTGACCCGTCCCGATTCCCCCGACGACCGTGCAAGTCCACCGGACGTTGCTGCACGTCCACCCGACGACACTGCACGTCCACCCGATGCAGCGGACGCGTCCCCTCGTGAATCTGCTACGGGGAAAACCGATTCCCGCTCGCGCCGACAACGCATCGACGTGGCTGATTTGAATGCGGGAGCGGCTGAGGTCTTCGAGCGTTGCATCGGTATGCTCAAGCGAAACGGGCCGGAGTTCATTCACCGGATCAATGACGCGATCGTGATGGATTTGGGCATTGAAAACCGGGGCTCGTTGCAAGCCGGAATCCTGTTGGCCGAATTGTGCATGGCCGGACTGGCCGAGATCTCGGTGACACCCGCGTCGCCGCTGGGCACTTCGACGTCGCTGCTGGGCATTCCCGGCAGCGGCGTCTTCGTGCACGGCGATCGAATCGTCGAAGCCTGCTTGGCCAGCCAGTACGCGGGCTGGCCGCTGGCGACCGACGATTACTTTGCGATGGCCAGCGGCCCGATTCGCATGGCGCGGGGCCGCGAGCCGATGCTGGAACACATCGCCCAACGCAATGACCAAGCGGGACCGAATGACCAAGCGGGACCGGTCGTGGGGGTGCTGGAATCCGACAAGTTGCCAACGCCCGCGGCCATCGCACAGATCGCCAAGGATTGTGCGGTCGAACCCAAAAACATCAAGCTTGCCGTCGCCCAATCCACTTCGCTGGCCGGCACGATCCAGGTCATCGCGCGGACCATCGAAACGGCCATGCACCAATTGCATGAGCAACATTTCGATGTTTGGCAGGTCGTTTCGGCGACCGGTTGGGCCCCGCTACTGACCCCCGCCGCCGACGGTGATACCGTCGCGGGAATCGGCCGCACCAACGACGCGATCCTGTACGGTGGACAGGTCGAAATGTGGTGCGACGCCCGGGACGATGCATTGGCCGCTGCCGCGTCCAAAATCGTCAGCCAGAACAGCACCGACTTTGGCCGTCCCTTTGCCGAAACATTCAAAGCTTACGAATACGATTTTTACAAAGTCGATCCCTCCCTGTTCGCGCCGGCGCAAGTCACCCTGCACTCGCTGCGATCGGGTCGCTCGTTCACCGCCGGCAAGGTTCATCCGGACATCCTGGCGCGCTCGCTTGGCGATTCGCGAATTCCCGCCGATTCCAGCACGCCCGCCGATTTCCGAGCGCCCGCGTGAGCGTTGATTCGCGGCGGCACCGATCGCACTGCTTCATTCTGGGGGCCGGTGCCGGTTGGCACGCAAAGCAGTTGCTTGCGGCCGCCGGCAAGCTTGGCATGTCGCTGCGATTTGCAAACTACGAATCGTTGCGGATGCGAATTGAAAATCAACCCTTGGCAACGGTTTCGGCGGACGCTTCCACATCGCCGCTTGCGAGCGTGTCGAATTCCGGCGCGACGACCCGAATGGATTGCACCACCCATGCCGTCACGCGGCTTGCGATGAACCCCGGCGACAGCGTTTTGACACGGACGATGCCGCCGGGAAATCTTGAACAGACGACGTTTCGTTTGGCGTGCCTGCATCAATTGGTGCGCGCCGGAACACGCGTTGCCAATCCACCGGCTGCACTGGAGATCGTGATTGATAAAAACGCGACGCTCGCGATGGCGGCGGGTTTGGGCATCCGCGTCCCCGAAACGCTGTCCACCACGTCGCGTGGCGAGGCGCTCGAAGCGTTCGATAGCTGGGGCGGCGACTGCGTCGTCAAGCCGCTTTTTGGTGGGGAAGGCAAAGGGGTGATGCGGATTCAAGACCGGGAACTCGCCCGAACCGTCTTTGCAACACTGCAAACCTTGGGCAGTGTGATTCACCTGCAACGCTTCGTGTATCCGGGCGGACGTGACCAACGGATTTTGATCATCGGCGACCATTGCTATGCCGTCCGGCGGATCAACGCGAACGATTTTCGCACCAATCGACGTTTTGCCCAAAACGGATCGACCACCACCCAAGCCGTTGAAGTGGATCAAGGCCTGGAGGCTCGTTCGCGATCGCTGTGCGATGCGATCGGTGTCTCGGTGGCGGCGGTGGATTGGATCGATGACCGGGACGGTGGCGTTCGCTTGATCGAAGTCAATGCGATTCCCGGTTGGCGATCGGCACAAGCGGTGATCGACGATTGCTTGGCGCTGCGAATGCTGGAAACCACTGGCCAACGGGTGACCACATGAGCCAATCGGAAACGGGCGTGAGCGAATCGAAAACGGGCGTGAGTGAATCGGAAACGAGCGTGAGCCAATCCAACGTTCGCGACGGCAACATCGCCGCGCGGCTGTCGTTGGTCGCTCGAGTCATGCCATCGGCCATCTCGATCGCCCAGCCCAGCGGTCCGGTTGCCGCCGATGGGACACGTGATTACGACCTGACCACGTTTGATCAACTCGATCGATACAGCGATGAATTGGCGCGGGGGATGGTTCGCTACGGCGCCCGGCCGGGTGCCCGAATCGTGATGCTGGTGCCCTTTGGCGCAAAGTTTATTGAATGGGTTTTCGCGTTACTCAAGACGGGTGTCGCGGTCGTTTTGATCGATCCCGGCATCGACAAAAAACACCTGATCGCTTGTTTGGAAGCCTGCGAGGTCGATGGTTTTGTCGGCATTCCCAAGGCTCAAGCGATTCGCACGATTCTTCGACGTCGTTTTCCGAATGCCCATTTGAACGTCACGCTTGGCCGACGATGGTTTTGGGGCGGCAAAACGGAATCGCAAATTCGTGAAATGGGTCGCGACGAATCCACGCCCCTGCCCACCCGAGAACGGACGGATCCCGCCGCGATCATTTTCACGACCGGTTCAACGGGACCGCCCAAGGGAGTGCAATACACTCACGGAACCTTTCATGCCCAAGTCGATCGCATCAAGGATCGATATGACATTCATCGCGGCAGCCGGGATTTGGCATGTTTTCCGCTGTTCGGTTTGTTCGACGCGGTGATGGGCGTGACCACGATCATTCCCGACATGGATCCGACTCGCCCCGCCGACGTCAACCCGCGGCGGTTGATCGAGGCGGTGGAGCAGTGGGAGATCGATCAGGCCTTTGGTTCGCCGGCGTTGTGGCGAACGGTCACCCGCTGGGCCGAGCAAAACGTCAAAGCCGGACGCCCATTCCCGACACTTCGATGCGTGCTTTCGGCGGGCGCCCCGGTGCCGGTGTCAACGCTGCGCGGCTTGCGTGAATTGGTGCATCCCGATGCCAACATCCACACGCCCTACGGGGCCACCGAGGCCTTGCCCATCGCGTCGATCGAATCGCGGCAAGTGATCACGCACACCGGCCCGGCCGCCGAAAAAGGCAAAGGCGTCTGCGTCGGCCATCGTTTCGAGGGCGTGCGCTGGAAAGTGATTGAAATTTCGGACGATCCCATCGAAAGCATCGACCAAATACAAGAACTTGCACCGGGGAAGATTGGCGAATTGATTGTCAGTGGCCCGATGGTGACACGTCAGTACGTTGTGCGGACGGACCAGAACGCATTTCACAAGATCGCCGATGGAGACGACGTTTGGCACCGGATGGGGGACGTTGGTTATTTGGACGCCGACGACCGGTTTTGGTTTTGCGGTCGCAAGGCGCATCGCATCGTGGGCGAAAAACGCACCTGGTTTACCATTCCCTGCGAAGCCGTCTTCAATCGCCACCCCCAGGTTGAACGCTGCGCCCTGGTCGCCAAGGGCGAGCGGCCGAATCAGAGCCCGGTGCTGATCGTTGAACCCGTCGATGGCCCGAGGGGCTCGGCCGCAACATCCGCCGATCAGGAGCGTTTGCGAGAGCAGTTGATCGACCTGGCGATTCGCAATCCACTGACTCGGCAGATTACCGATATTCGGATTTGGCCCGAAAAATTGCCGGTCGACATTCGGCACAACAGCAAGATCTTTCGCGAACGATTGGCCAAGGTGATCGCAAAAAAATGAATGGACCGACGGTCTCGCTCATGGGCTTACCCGGGCCCGTTGTGGCTTCCGGGGCTTGCATCGTGGCTCGGATGCACCGCCAAGTTCATGGGATTCTCCACACTGGATCTCGGGTTCCAGTCTTCGTTGGCCGAGTTTCGGGATTTATGCCCCTATCTTCGAACAGAAAAATCTTTTCACGAACGGGATTCTTTTTCGGAAACGGACGCGTCAATGCACCAGAGATGGCCTGCGGTTCGCAAAAAGACTTGGTCGTCCGAAATCGCGGGGGTCGCATTCGTGATTTCTCCCAGTTCGTTTTTGGAAAGCAGCTCGAATTTTTCGCCAGGAGTAAACACGAACGTCGTTCCGTTCTGGGCAGTTGCGTAAATCTGATCCCCGTCGGCCACCAAAGAACACCAACTGCCGCCGCGACGACCGGTGACCTTCAAGCGTTCGCGCCAAAGTGTCTTGCCGTCTGAAAGGCGAGTGCAATCCAGGATGCCATTCATCGTGACGCCGTAAACATTTTTGCCGATCACCACCGAACTGCCGATACGGCCCGGATCGGCACGATTCATCCAAATTGCGTCGTCCTCGGTCAATTGTCCGTCGCCGCCGGGGCGGACCGCGACGGCCAGGCCACTTTGAAACACCAACACCCCTTCGCCGTGGGTCGGCGAGATGAGGACCTGCGCCCCGGTGCCGGCGCCCGACCAATAGGTCTTACCCGTTTTTGGATCCACGCCGCGGATTTCGCCGGGCATCGTCAAAATCAATTCGGTTCGTCCCGAGGACGACCGCACAATCATCGGTGTCGCCCAGCTTCCGAAGGGGTTTTTGAGCTTGGTACCGCTCGGAAGTGTCGGCGCGTTTGGGCCTTCCAGCGGATTGGGGGCATCGACTCGCGGCATATCGATCGTCCACTTCGTGCTGCCGTCCTGGATCGAAAGTCCCGCATAAAACTGTTTCGTGCCCGGCCCAAATGTGACGATGCATAAATCGTCGTGAAGGATGGGAGACGGTCCGCCACCGTAGAGATGCCTTGGAATACCAAACGAACGCGTCCATAGCAGTTTTCCGTCGCGATCAAGGCAAACGAGGCCGGCGGAACCCAGAAATGCGACAACGTGTTCCGAATCCGCCGCCGGCGTTGCGGCACACAACGGGTTGCTGGGGTGCGTCCACTCGTCTTGCCCCGATCGCGTGGAAAAACGCCAACGTTCTTTGCCATCGTTGCGATCGTAGCAAAGCACCAGACGATCGCGAGTTTTGGGATCGAACTGTGTCAGCAGTACATCATCGCCGATCACGATCGGCGAACTGTTTCCCGGCCCCGGTAGCGGCTGCTTCCAGCGAATGTGAAGATCTTCTTTGGCGGACCAGCGAACCGGGGCCTTCGCTTTTTCGTTTTCGGTCAATCCGTTTTGCGAGGCCCCTCGCCACATCGGCCAGTCCGCCGAATGTGTGCAGTCAGTTAAAAGCAGTAAAAGCGATGCTGATATCAGGAATCGTTGCGGCATGAGTATCTCGCGTTTGGAAACGGAAGGGAGCGAACCGTTTGGGAGTAGGAAAAAAAGTCACTTTGTACGTGACGCGGTAATCACGATCACGATCCGATCGTCATCGTTTTGGGTTTCGGCGCGCGGTAGCGCAAGAATCGCCATCGTCTCCGGTGTCAGTGTCAGGTCGCGCTCGGTTTGCTCGGAAAGAACCGTGGGTCGGCCAACCGGCAACGGAACGTCTTTGACCTTCTCTCGCCGCACGATCTGATTCAAGACGGCGCGATAGGGTTTCAGCAGCACCTGTTTTTCGGAGGCCTCGGTGGCCTTGGAAACAAGCCACAAGCCTTCGAAGAACTGTTTGGGGTCTTCGACGCTTCGTACTTGAAGCGTTCCCGTTGCATCACGCTCGATAAAACTCAAAAACTCGCCCATCAAACATCCGCCCCCGAAATCACCGGTTTGCTGGTGTGATTCAAAAGTGCCTTGGTATCGAACGCCTTTAAAAAGTGCTCCGCGAGGGCCGGGTTGCAGTGGTTCCCAATTTTCGTGTCCAACCCGGATACGAGTCGAGTTTGGCAGCACGGTCGCTTCGGTGGCCTTGAGTAGATTCGCGATTGAGACGATGGAAAAGGGTTTATCCGAATCATCCACCGATTTCGACTTCGCGATCGACCCCGTGTGTTTGACTGCGCAGCCATCGATTTCGTAAACGTGCTGAACAACCACGACGCTGGCGGGTGGCTTTTGCTGAGCCGACGCGGCGGGGACAAAGTGTAAGACGAGCGTGAGCAGGCCGAAGAGAGAGGGCTTCATTTTTGGGTCACCGGTTTGAGTTCGCGGTTACTGAGTTCACGGTTCTTGAAGTCACGGGGCGATTGCAAAGGTTTACTGCTGGCGTTGCTGCCAGCGGGTGATCGGGTCGCGTTCGATGTTTGAATATCGCGAGGTGAAACTTGCGTTTCGCACCACGGTGACGCGAAAGCGGTCGAACCCTGAGTCGCCGACGGCGTAGGCCGCAGGCGGCGAAGCACCGGCGTCCGTGTCGTCGGGTGCGTTGACCGGTGAAAAAGCGAGGGTTGCAAAAACCGACACAAAGCAGGCTGCGATTCCCGCGGCCAAGGCAGCATTCAGCGGTACCCGGACGGGGCCGGCGTTTGCCGCGGCGCGCGTGTTAGCCGATTCGCGATCGGCCGCACGAAGCCAGCGCAGTAAGGTGTCGGCATCGGCCGGTTCAAATTTGGCCTGCCGCAGCAGGCGTTCAATGTCCGCATCATTCATGACCTTGAAAATTCGCTTGTCGTGGTTTGAGGGTTCAAGGGCTTGTCGATTCCATCAAACGTGTCGGTGTCCGTGTTCATCTCGATGCGCTTTTCGGCGCTGCGGCACCCAGTTGTTGCCGGAGCGTGTCGAGGCCGCGGGAATAGCGACTGGTGACGGTGCCAAGCGGCAGCTCGAGCAAGGCAGCGATTTCGCGAAAGGTGAGTTCGCCGCGGCTGTGCAGTGTGATGATTTCGCATTGTGAACTTGGCAGTTCCGCAACAGCGGCCCACAATTCGTCTCCGCAATCCGATTCGCGTGCCGACGGCTTGCATTCTGCACCAGTGATGGGCAGGGCTCGCGTCGTTGGTTCGGCGTGCTTGCGACGCGCAACCTCGGCGGCGCGGCGTCGGATGGTCTGCAGCAGATAGGCTTTGGGCGATTCCGGTGTCGCCCCGCTGCGGATGACCGCCAGCAAAGCGTCCTGGACAAGATCCGCTCCGGCGTGTCGGGAACCTGAAAGCATGGTCGCGTAGCCGAGGAAAAGTCCCGAATGACTCAGCACGCAGGCGGCCCAAAGATCGGTTTGGACGGTGGAATCGGAATCGGATTCAAATTTTTGCATCGCACTTGGATAGATGCGCATGCGGTAAAATTTGCTGCCTTCCACGCCCGAATTCCGAAAGTTTTTTGAAACGTAGTGAGCGCGGGTTGCCGAACCTCGCTCGTCCCGGCCCGTCGCCCAGGTCGTTTAAGCCCGTTTCCCGGTTTTTCGTTTCGCAACGGCGATAGCATTCGCGACGCCGCCATCCGGAATTCTATGCCGTGATCGGCTACGGGTCGATCAAAGCTGCAGCGGCGATGCAAAACGGCATCGCGCCAGTTCTTTCCCTGATCCGAGTTCCAAATCCATGTGGCGATCGATTTTCCTCGCCCTTGGCATCATGGCGATCATCTTTGGCCTTGAATGTCTCTTGATTGAAAGCGCCAGCCTTTATTCGGCGGGTGAAACCAGCACCCGATCCTTCATGGACCCATCCGGGGCGCCCTCGGCGCAAACCCGTTTGTGGCAGCCCAAGGAATGGCATCCCTGGCTCGCGTTATGCGGCGGAACGGTGGCGGTGTTGTACGTCTTCACGTTGCCCCAGCGATTTGGCCGCGCCGAACCCGCCTAGAACACTTGCCGCGATCGCGACCACCATGGCCAGCGGGATCGCCAGTTCGCTGATCTCTTCGACGCCCGTGGTCACAACCTTGTCCTCGGCCGAAGCAAGCCCCGCCCGGTAAATGATCCCCATGCCGGAATCGAGCAGCTTGCTGCCGACCATCAATCCCAGCGAGGTCATCGCGGCGACCGCCGCGACGCGGCCTTCCAAAAGTTGCCGCGTCCAAGATGCGTAATAACGACGGAAAACCAGCGCGATGGCGGCAACCATCGCGATGATGAACAGCGAGACCAGGACTTTTTCCGAAGCCGCAATTTCCGGATCGACATAGAAGCGGGTCTTGAAAATGTCTCGCGAGGTAAACCGTTTGTGCCAATCCATCTCCCGGGCGCTCAACAAGGCGACACAGGCGGCCAGCAACAACGGATGCTGGATGAAACGGCCGACCGATTTGGGCCCACGCGTCCCTTGCCACACGCCGATGCCGACCAGCCCGGCCAAGACGACGCCGTAACCGGCCAGCGTCGTGACTTCGACAAACCCACCTTCGACGGTTTCGCTTTGCAATGACGTCCGGTCGATCGCGGCCCAAGTGAGCGTCACAACCAGTGCGAGTGTGGTGATGGCGAGGACACACAGAGTGGGTCGCCAAAGCATGCGCACGGTTTCACGCAGGCGCGATTCATGTGTTGCTTGGAAAACGCGTAGAGAAGGCATGCTGGCTTGCCGGTGGTATCGAATCGAAGTGGCAATCGTGTGAAGCGAACAAAATCTCTACGAAGAATGCGTTGTGATTTCCGGATCGTTTCTTAGGATTTGGATCGGAACGATGACCAGACCGTCTTGACCGTTTCAAACCGTTTCGCCCGCGGAGCTTCCGAAACGCCGCCGCGCGACATTTCGCCGATGCACGTTTCCCTTCAGCGTCAGTTCCCCGTGGGAAACATCCAGCGGTGGATCAAAGACTGCAATGTGGAACTTTCCCAGCGACGCCCAACGAGGGTGCTTGAGCATTCGAACGACGATGCCGATCGCCGCCGTTTCGCCGCCGGGTAGGTCCAGCCACAATTCAGCGTGACCGGCATCGTCGACACGCAGCATCGCTGCCGAAACGCCCGCGATACCGGCGACTTGCCGCTCGACGATCATCGGGTCGATCGTGACTCCATTGGCCAACGTCAAACGGTCATCGGCCCGGCCCAACACCGACCATTGACCGTCCGCGTCAACTCGCATGCGGTCGCCCGTGTTCAGCCATCCTTGCGCGTCGATCACTTGTGAAGTGGCGTGCGGGTCGCCCCAATAGCCGTCCATCACGGCGGGGCCACGGACGTGCAAAACTTGATTCGTGTCCAGGCGATGTTGCCAAGCCGCCACCATTTCGCCAACACAAGCGGCGCGGGTCGTGCTGGTTGACTGGGTATTGCTGGGGGACGCGCTACAAATCACCGGCCCGGCTTCGGTCAGTCCATAACCCTGGATGACTTCAACGTCCGCGTCCCGCCAGACATTGAATTCGTCCGAAGACATCGCGGCACCGCCGCAGCCGAGCACGCGAAAGCGTCGCATCCCCGGTGCATCGCGAAGTTCCCACAAGCGACGCGTGATGACGGGGACGGCGTTGATCGCGTGTGGCCGAACACGCTTGACCATTTCGGCAAGCGTCTTTTGGCCAAGTGACAACGCGAGCGTGCCGCCCGAAAGCAACCACGTTCCGACATCACTGGTCCGCGCGTACGCATGCGAAATGGGCAACACGGTCAAGCGAACCCAATCGACGTCTTGGGGAACCGCGTTCAGCTTGGCCGCCGCGTTGACCAACAACGCACGCTGTGACAAACACACGGCTCGGCCATCGCCGGTCGAACCACCCGTCCACAGCACGATGCCATCATTTGCACCCGAGGGCGGTTGGTGTTCGCGAAGCCAACGAACTCGATTTTCGGTTACCTGAGAACCCAAGCGTCGATCCAGCGGACAATGCGGAATCCGTAACCGTAAACACGCTAACGATTCGATCAATTCGTCAACACTTTGGTCGCTTTGTTGAAGCAAAAGTTGAGGACTCTCTCGCTGAATTTCATCGGCGCGGCGTCGCACGCGATCGGCTAATTCCGCCCATGTCCATTGGACCCAAGTACCTGTCCATTGGACCCAAGTACCCGTCCACTGGACCCAAGTACCTCTCGACGCGCTGTCATCTTGCTGACGCCGAAATCCCGCAAGCGCCGGTTTGCCGGGCCGATCGCCTGCCCAGTGCTCCAGGGCATCGGAAAACGAAGGGAACGGCGGCTGAAAAATCATCTCGCTTGGGACTCTTTCGTCGCTCAACGCGAAATGCTCCGCTGGGTCGATTCGGCCTTCGTTCCGGGCAAACGCTCTGTTTTGGGCGAATCCTCCCGCTGGGCCACACGCGTGGGTTCCGAACGTCCGGGTGCCCGCACATCGCAGTAGGCCGCGATCGTCCGAATCGTCTTATCACCAATTCCGGGAACCCTTGACAGGTCCTCGAGCGACAGGAAGGGACCATGCCGGTTGCGATCGTCAACAATTCGCGCGGCCAGCTTGGGGCCGATCCCGGGCAAGAGTTCAAAATCCGCGACAGCCGCTCGGTTGGCCTCCAAACGAAATGGCTGGGGCGTCGCGGCGGGCATCTCCGACGCATCGGGCAGCGCCGTCGACGTCCAAAGCGTCCCGAGCGGAACGCTAATCACTAAAAACAAGAGGATCGCACTCTGACCACGCGATCGGCGATCGTCATTTTCTTGACGGACCGATGCGGTGGCCAATGACTTCTCGCCGGACCGTTCTTGCGACATGATGAAGCCCCGATATTCCTTCCTTGCGGTGCGTGATGACCGAGCCAGCCTTTAAAGAATACCAAAATGTCAAAGCGGACGAGACGTTTCAGCGGAGCGTTCACGCGTTGGTCAAGTTGGCCATCGACGAGGACCTGCACGACGGCCGAGACTGGACGACCTGGTCGCTGATCGACGAAGCCGCCACGGGAAGCTGCGAAATCCGCGCCCGGGAATCGGGAATCGCGGCGGGATTCGATTGGATCGACTGGATTTTGGAAGTCTTCGATACAAAGCTTCGCTGCGAAACGCTGATTGCCGACGGGTCGCATTTTGAATCCGGCCAGAAACTCGCGATCCTCTCGGGTTCGATTCGTGGTTTGTTGACCGCCGAACGCATCGTCTTAAACCTGGTCTCGCGGTTGTGCGGGATTGCCACGCTGACCGGTCGCTACATCACGGCGATGAATGCAAAAAACGTGCGTCTGTATGACACTCGCAAGACAACGCCCGGTTGGCGCCGGCTCGAAAAGTATGCGGTGCGTTGCGGTGGCGCCTGGAATCATCGCACGGGCCTGTTTGACGGCATGATGATCAAAGACAACCACCTGGCGCTAGCCGCTGTCGACAACGCGAAGTTGCCCATCGAAGCGGCCGTGGAAAAGGCACTGCGGATTCGCGGCCAGCACGTCGATGGGCAAGCGGCACCCAAAATTTTGGAAGTCGAAGTCGACACGCTGGAGCAGTTTGATCGGGTGTTGCCATTGATGCCCGATGTCATCCTGCTGGATAATTTTTGCCAGGCGGATCTATGCGAGGCGGTGCGACGACGCGATGCGGCCCGGTCGGCCGGCACGCGGCAGGTCGTGCAACTGGAAGCTTCGGGAAACGTTCGAATCGACACGATTGCCGCAATCGCCAAAACCGGCGTGGACCGAATCAGCAGCGGCGCGTTGACTCACCAAGCCACCTCGCTGGACCTGGGATTGGATTGGCGGCCCCCAAAATGACCTAGATAAGGGTACGCGGTTCGTCCGTTCCTTTGCAGAAGCCGCAAATCTATGGTGCCTAAACCCCCGATCCTGTCCTCCCGGCGTTGGGCCGACGTCGTCGCCCCGGCCCTGGACACAGCGTCCATTGTCGCCAGTTTGGCGCTGGTGAAGTGGGTCACCCGTGGGCATGTCGATCAAGCCGCGTTGTTGATGTCCTTGGTTGCGGCGGTCACGTTTTTGTTGATCGGCAAAATGACGCCGCTGGGGCGACGCAGCGACATTGGTTCGGAAAACCACGAGATGACGTCGTTGTTGTTGACGTGGACGATGACGCTGTTGGTACTTGGCGTGATCGGCTTCCTGACGCGCGGGTCGGATTTGTTTGCCCGATCGAACATCATTGCGTGGGTCATTTTGGCGCCCACGCTGATTGGTCTGGGCCGGATGTGTTTGCGGATCTTGCACCACGCGTTGTTGCGGAAGGGCATCGGTGTTCGCGAGGTCGCCATCGCGGGGCTGAACCCTCTGGGCGAACAAACCGCCGAGAACATCGACGGTGATCCCGCCCTGGGACTCAACTGGATCGGCTTTTATGACGATCGCGAATGCCTGCGAGATGATGTCCGCGAGGAATCGCTGGGGCGATACATCGGGTCGCTAAAGGATTTGATCGTGGACGCCAAATCCGGCAAAGTGGACACGGTTTTGGTGACGCTTCCGATGCGCGCCGAAACTCGCATTCGAATGTTGCTGGATGGTTTAAGCGATTCAACGGCGTCGGTTTATATCGTGCCGGATTTTTATGTGTTTGAATTATTGCATTCCCGCTGGACGCAGCTGGGCGGATTGCCGGCGGTCAGTGTCTTTGAAAATCCGCTGTTTGGAATCGACGGCGTGTTGAAACGCGTTTGTGATGTCATCATCGCCGGGACGGCTCTGGTGCTTGGCGCGGTTCCAATGCTGGCGATCGCGGCGGCCGTCAAACTGTCCTCGCCGGGGCCCGTTTTCTTTCGCCAAAAGCGCTACGGTTTAGACGGCCGCGAAATTTTGGTTTGGAAGTTTCGTTCGATGCGCACCTGTGACAATGGACCGGTGGTCAAACAGGCATCCAAGGGCGATCCGCGAATCACCCGCGTCGGAGCCATCTTGCGAAAAACCAGCTTGGACGAACTTCCGCAGTTGTTCAACGTCATCGAAGGATCGATGTCACTGGTGGGTCCGAGGCCGCACGCATCGGCGCATAACGAACAATATCGTTCGCTGATCCACGGTTACATGCTGCGACACAAAATCAAGCCGGGCATCACGGGCCTGGCCCAGGTCAACGGTTGCCGCGGCGAAACGGAAACGATTGAAAAGATGCAGGCCCGCGTCCACTGGGACCATCGTTACATCCGCAGTTGGTCGTTGTGGTTGGACTTGAAAATCCTGCTCAAAACGCTGTGGGTCGCATGGCGTCAGGACGAGGCTTACTAGCCGTCTGTCAGGACCCGGACTTGACGACAGCACTATTTCGCGGCGGCTGCTAAAATCCGCGAATGAATCCTCACAGACCTATGGTCATCGTCGCGTTTCAAAATGGCGCCGATCGCGGTTGACTGCGGCCCGGTGGTTGCCCCTTTCGACTCGTTGCCAACGACGTTCATGTTGATTTCCCGCTTTTCTCAATCCATCTTGTTGGTCGTGGCAGCATTGATTCTGCCCGGTTGCACGCCCGATGTGTCACCCGAGATGGCCGCCTTGACGCTGTCGGTTCCCGAGGTGCCGACGCGGCCCAAAACGGATCTGGCGGTGCGAAATTTCTGTGGCGGTTGCCACGTGCTGCCGTCTTCGGAAAGTTTCGGCCACGACCGTTGGGTGGAAGAGGTCAAACAGGGATTCCGATTGTACGCCGAATCGGGCCGCGATGACTTGGTGGTGCCCGACTACGAAGCCACGTTGGCATTCTTTCAAAAAGCCGCGCCGGAGGATTGGTCGTTCGAAGAAAAAAAGAGTCAGCCGGACACTCGGTTTCGCAAGTTGGAAATCCCCTGGGACGGCGATCCGCTGCCGGTGCAAATTTCGCACGTCGGCCCGCTGCAACGTGCGGATGTCGGTCCCTCGAAACGTGCAATCGACAAAGCCGCGGGCCCGCCCAAGTGGGTCCTGACGGATATGTGGACCGGCCACGTCCTGGAAATCACTCAGGAACCCGACCGTGTGCGAGCAACCACGATTGCCGAAGTGTCGCACCCCGCCGATGCCGATTGGGTGGACCTGGACGGCGACGGCGATCGTGATTTTGTGGTCGCGGATTTGGGCAGTTACTTGCCCGAAGATTCGGATCAATCGAGCGTTTGGTTTTTGGAAAACCGCGGCGACGAAGGTTACCGCCGGACGCCGCTGCGTTTGGGGCTTTCGCGGACCGCCGGTATTGAGTCGCTGGATTACGATCAAGACGGCGACGCGGACTTGGTCGTTTCCGATTTTGGTCGTCATTTTGTCGGCGCGGTGCATTTGCTAAGCAACCAGGGAAACAAAAATCCGGCAGCTGGAAGTCCCGTAGTTGGCAAAACTGATCAAGATTCCGGTGGCCCAAAATTCGATTGGCGGGCACTCGACGGACGCTCCGGTGGAATCGATAGTCCGATTGCCGACATCGACGGCAACGGCCTGCCGGACATCGTGAGTTTGGTCTCGCAGCACTATGAAGCCGTCGAAGTGCACTTGAACAAAGGCCAAGGAAATTTCGAATCACAGACGATTTTTCGCGCCAGCGATCCGTCATACGGTTCCAGCGGCATCGAGGTTGTGGATTTGGATGGCGACGGCGACTTGGACGTGGTTTACACCAACGGCGACACCTTTGACGACACATTGGCAAAGCCGTACCACTGCATCCGCTGGTTCGAAAACGAAGGCCGATATCCGTTTACGCCGCACACCATCACGTCGATGCCCGGCGTCTATTGCGCGGTGACGGGCGACTTGGATAACGACGGCGACTTGGACATCGCGGCCGTCGCGTTGTTGGACGACGCCGAGGTTGCTCGTTATCCGGCGGGGCAATTCGATGGCATCCTGTGGCTGGAACAAACCGACTCGGGAGTGTTCCAGCGACACTCGATTTTGGCGGATCGCTGTCACGCCGCGACGTGTCATCTGGCCGATTGGGACCACGATGGAGACCTCGATTTGATCGTGCCACCGTTTGAATTTGATCGCTCGTCGGTCGACGTGTTGACCGTGTACATCAACGAGACGGTCCAACCTGCCACGGACGATTCCTGATGAAGCGACTGGGTTGTTTGGCGGCCGTCTTGTGCGTGGTGTTCGCCAGTGTGGGCGGGTGGTTATATCAATCCAGCCTTGCCGCCTCGTCGCTGGATCAAATGATCCAACAAGGCGATCGCGCACTGGCATCACGGCGATTGGACGTGGCACGCCGCGTTTACGAAAAGGCCTATGAATTCAGTGATTCCGGTGGCATCGCGGCGTTGCGAATGGCCCAGGTCAGCCGGGTCGAAAACGACGCCCAAGGCACATCGGATTGGTTGGACAGGGCCCAGTCCGAGGGCGCGGACCCCGAGCAAATTCGGTTGCAAAAGAAATTGATGGAGGTCCAAACCGGTGCCGCCCAGCGTTTGCTTCGGCGCTTGGATGTGTATTTGGATCAAGCCGGCGACGCGGCGGCGCAAGTGTACGATGCTTACGCGATGGGGTTTGCGGCCAAGCAAAACTCAGTTGCCGCCGGGCGGATCATCGATCAGTGGCTCAAAGCGGATCCCGATTCGGCACTCGCGAGGCTGCGACGCGGCCAAACTCTGATGCAACGTGGCGACGTTGCCACGGCCAAGGAAACCTTCGCCGAGGCCGTCAAGCGGGACCCAAATTTGTTGGATGCTCATTTGGGCTTGGTTCAAGCGGCAATGGCCGACGAGGAACCGCAGACGGCGCTGCGGCACATTCGCATCGCTTCGGCCGCGTTGCCCGAGAATTTTCGCGTGCGGCTGATGTACGCCGATCTGCTGACCCAGAGTCGGCAATTCGCGGCGGCGGCATCGCAATTGGAGTGGCTTCGCCGGCAACAACCCGATCATTTCGCGGTGACCTATTCGCTGGCGCGCTACTACGTCGACCACGGCAAGCCCGAAAAGGCAATCGAAGTGCTGGGCGAAATGACCGAGCGTTTGCCCGACGACGTCGCACTAAATTATCTGCTTGCGCGTGCCCACGAAGACGCCGGCAATTCAGAAAAATCCCGCGAGTATTTGGATCGACATTTGGCGGGTCGGCAGCAGCTGGACAAACTGGATTTGTTGCGTGGACGGGCGGAATCGGGCGGTGCGAGTCCCGTGGAGAAACGGACGCTCGCGTTGGGCTATTTGCCGTTACAGTGGGATGCATCGGAGCGATGGTTGCAGGAGTGCCTGTCGTTGCAACCCAATGATCCGGAACTGCATGAAGCGATGTCCCGATTCTGGTGGCTCAACGGCAACGAGCATCTAGCCAAGCAGTTTGCCGAAAATGCGAATCGATTAAAGCAGATGTGAATTCGGTGTTCGCAGTTTCAACCATCCGGCGCGGTGTTGCCCTTGAGTGAGCGGCGAAACGCTAGCCGCCGGTATCAGCACTGAGACGCGTTCCTGGGATGTTTGAGGTGGCCTGGGTTTCGGGGGCCACGCGAAGCCTTCAATTGAAACGAGCCCACGATTCCCCCTCACCCCAACCCTCTCCCCCACGTTTTGTTCACTTCGTTCCTCAGCAAACAAAACGCGGGGGAGAGGGGGCAGAAAGATGCCGGTGTCGTGATCTAGCCCCCTCTCCCCCATCGATTTGATCCGAGGAGCGAGGATCAAATCGATGGGGGAGAGGGTTGGGGTGAGGGGGCAGGAGCTTCAACAACGGGCCGCATGTCGCGCGCGGTTTGGTGCATTCGTGATACCCGTGGATTCGCCTATCGCTCGGCCAGCGGCTCAGTTGTGCAGCCTTGCACGCGTGAACCTCTCAATCACGTCCATCCGCCCACGCCAACTCGGACCGACAGCGCGTTGTGACCCGCATTTGGCTTCGGTCTAAACTGGGGTATGGAAATACGATCAACGAAATCGAAACGCCGCCGGCTTCGGCACTCGTGGCTGCCGTGCCGCGTGCTTCGCTTGGATCCAATACGGCCAGTTTTGGTCTTGGTTTCCGGGTTGGTGATGGCCTGCGCTGGTCTTGTTTCGGCAACGAATGCAAACGAGACAGCCGGCGATGCGAAAACGCAAAATTCGGTCGATTTGCAAGCACGATCCGCCGCGGCCCAGCGGGGGTATCGCTATTTGATCGAAACGCCCGTTCTGACGCCGGACTTTGACCAGGAAACGTTTGATCAAGTTTGGCGGGCATGGCCGGAATCGCTTCGCAAACAGGCTGAGAACGCGGACTTGGAAACTCGCCGTGCCATGGCATTCGAGCGGTATGGTTTAACGCCGCGGCCCGGCGACGATTCGGGCAAGCCGCTGCAATATGTCGTCGACGGGGCAGGGCAGTGGACCATGAACTGCTTTGCCTGCCATGGTGGCTCCATCGCCGGCCGTTCGACACCCGGTGCCCCCAATCGGCACTTCGGCCTGCAAACGTTGACCGAGGAAATTCGCAAGACCAAGACATTGATCGGCAAGCCTTTTTCGCGGATGGACTTGGGGGCGTTGGTCATCCCGCTGGGCGGTACTCACGGCACCACCAACGCCGTGGTGTTTGGCATGGGCCTGATGAGCAACCGGGACACGGACCTCAATTACATCCCCAAGCCGCCACAGTGGTTCACGCATCACGACATGGATGCGCCGGCGTGGTGGAATTTTCATAAACGCCCCAATTTGTACATCGACGGCTTCGCGGAAAAGGGCCATCGCGGTCTGATGCAGTTCACGTTGATTCCGGAAAACGGCGCCGATGTATTTCGCGAACGTGAGGATTCGTTTCGTGACGTCTACGCGTTTTTGGAATCCCTGCGGCCGCCAAAATTTCCGGGTCCCATTGATGCTCAGCTGGCGAGCCGTGGGCAGCGGGTGTTTCTTGAAAACTGCAAAACCTGTCATGGCAGCTACGGCGACGATCCAAGCTATCCCAACCGCCGTGTGCCCTTGGATGTCGTGGGAACCGATCCGGTGCGATTGACCGCGTTGTCGGTTGCCGGCCGAACCAAGTATGCCGAAAGTTGGTTCGCGGTTCGCGATGACGGCAGTCGCCAAGACATCACACGTGACCCGGATGGCTATGTGGCGCCGCCCTTGGACGGGATCTCGATGAGCGGTCCGTATTTCCACAACGGCAGCGTGCCGACCTTGTGGCATGTGCTTCGGCCCGGAAAGCGTCCAACAATTTGGCGAACGCTGGGCGACGAGCTAGACCTGCAGCGGGTCGGCATCGCGTTCGAAGAGGTCCAGCGTGTGCCCCACGAGAGCGACGACATCGCGTTCAAACGGCGGCACTTCGACACGCGGCGTTTCGGCAAGTCGAACACCGGGCATGATTTCGCCGATGGCCTGAACGAAGCCGAGAAGGTCGCGTTGCTGGAATACCTCAAGACGCTGTGAGATTAACGCTGGCAACGCTATAAAGGGGCTTCGGGTCTTCGCACCCCCATTCTTCCCAGTCATACCCTTCTGTGGTTTTTATCGATGACCGAAACCCAATTGACCGCCGCTCGTGCCGGTGAAGTGACCCCCGAGATGGAATACGTGGCGCGGCGGGAAGACCTGCCCGTCGAAACCATCCGCGACGAAGTGGCAGCAGGTCGAATGGTGATTCCGGCCAACAAAGTTCACGCGGCCGGCGTTCTGGAACCGATGGCGATCGGTATCGCCGCTAAATGCAAGATCAACGCCAATATCGGCAACAGTGCCGTCACCAGCAACGTCGACGAAGAATTGCAGAAGCTGCACACGGCCGTCCACTTCGGTGCCGACACCGTGATGGATTTGTCAACCGGCAAAGACATCGACAACATCCGCCGCGAGATCATCGGCAAAAGTCCGGTACCGATCGGGACCGTGCCGATCTACCAAATGCTGGAGGAATTGGGCGGCAACATCGAAGACATGACCGCCCAGCATTTTCTGGACATGTGCGAACACCAGGCCAAGCAGGGCGTCGACTACATGACGGTCCACTGCGGCGTCAAACTCGAACACTTGCACCTGAGCGTCAATCGCGTCACCGGCATCGTTTCGCGTGGCGGATCTTTGATCGCCAAGTGGATGATGACGCACAACAAGCAAAATCCGTTGTACGAAGCCTTTGATGATTTGTGCGATATCTTTCGCCAGTACGACGTGACTTGGTCGTTGGGCGATGGCATGCGTCCGGGCAGCATTGCGGACGCGTCGGACGATGCCCAATTTGCCGAACTGGAAGTCTTGGGTGAACTGACGCGCCGGGGCCAGGAAAACGGCACCCAGGTGATGGTCGAAGGTCCCGGCCACATTCCGATGCATCAGATTCAAATGAACATCGAAAAGCAAATTGAACTTTGCAACGGTGCGCCGTTTTATGTGCTCGGTCCCTTAGTCACGGACATCGCGCCCGGCTATGACCACATCACCTCGGGCATTGGTGCGGCGATGGCGGGTTGGCATGGCGCGGCGATGCTGTGCTACGTCACGCCCAAGGAACACCTCGGCTTGCCAAACGAAGAAGACGTCAAGCAGGGCGTGATTGCCTACAAGATCGCGGCCCATGCCGCCGACGTTGCTCGCGGTCGCAAGGGCGCCCAGGATCGTGACGATGCACTGTCGAAGGCACGTTTTGAATTTGATTGGAACGAGCAATTTCGTTTGTCCTTGGATCCTGAAACCGCGCGTCGCTACCACGACGAAACGCTGCCACAGGACACTTTCAAAAGTGCTCACTTTTGCAGCATGTGCGGCCCCAAGTATTGCTCGATGAAGATCACCGAGGAAATTCGCGAGATGGCCAGGGAGAAGGAAGCGGCCGAGTTGGTGCAATTGGAAAGCGGCCAGTAAGCATCGCGGAAAAGTAGCACGCCTCTCCGAGGCGTTTCCTCGGCTTCGCCAGAGTAGCACGCCTCTCCGAGGCTTTTCACTGACTTCGCCTCGGAGAGGCGAGCTACTCAGCTGTCGCCAAAGTAACGCTGCCTCTGCGAGCCGAAACCCAAGGTCGTGACCACCGTGCTCGTCGTCAGATCGTTTAAGCTGTCGCGGTGAACGACAACGGCCCCTTCGAACAGTCTGCCATCTCGCCGACCACCGACACCCATCACGCGTCGCTTCTTCGTCCCTCGCCCGGTGCGTTTTATTCCGCCGGCGAAATGGACGAATTGGCCCGCTTGGACGTTTCGGGTTCCGCCGGCGTCAACGGTGAACACGGCCGCAGCCATTACCATCCGCCGCCCGGCGCCGGCGCCCGCGGCTACCATGCCGGCGATGGCGGGGCTTCGTCGCCGGGACAGGCGGGCGGTTTCGTGACCTGCGAATTGTCGGCCGATCCCACCGACCCGCTTGGCCTGCGTATTCGCGGCACCGCTGGGCACGACGGCGGAAACGCTTCCGGCAACCGCCGTTTTGACGATCGGTTGACCATTGGAAATTCCGGCTACGTTTTCATTGACACCCAAGGCGGCCGGGGTGGCAACGGAGGCCACGGCGGGACTGGTGGACCGGGTGCCGATGGATATCGCGGCCGCAATGCAACTCGGTACAGCCGCGGCGGTGACGGTGGCCCCGGGGGTGATGGCGGAAACGCGGGCCAGCCGAGCGATGGCAGCAACGGTGGCGATGGCGGTAACGTCCAATTGCACCTGAGGCATGACCAAACCGGTTTGCTGATGCTGGTCCACGGCAATATGAGCGGCGGCGACTTGGGGTTTGCGGGCAAACCGGCCAACGGGGGCCCCGGCGGTGCGGGTGGTCCCGGTGGGTCCTCATACCATTGGACCGAGACGCGAAGTTACACCGACAGCAAGGGGAACCGGCGGACGCGGACCGTCATGCGTAGCAACCCCGGTGGTTCGCGGGGGCCCGATGGTCGGCCGGGTCGGCCGTCGATCTACCGAGCTCGCGACGCGGCGGCCGGGCGTGATGGCAAGCTCTCGATCCAAGTCAACGGGCCCGGACAGGCGATCGCGATATACGATTCGCCGTTCGATGTGCAACTGGAAGCCTTTGACGTTGCATCCGAGTACGACATTTTGGAACCGGATAGTTTGATTTCGGTCGACAATTTGGTGATTCGAAACGTCGGTGGGATGCCCACACCGCCCGACTATCACATCGCCATCCGCGTGATTGCGGATCGCTGGTTATCGTCGCGCCGCGTCACCCTGGTATTGCGGCGGGCGCTGCAACCGGGCGAAAGTTTTTGCTTTGATCGCGTTGGCATTCCGATTCGACTGGGCGAGGACGCCATCGATGACCCCCGCAAACGCGCCTTCCGATTGCGGCATCCGATCAGTCCCACCGCTTCGCTGGAGAGCGGTATCGGCAGACCGTTTCGCAATTTTGAAAATTCGCAAACGCTGCGAGTTCGTTTTCCCGTTGAATTGACACCGCTGGCGTGCCTGCGATCACTCGCGCCGGGCGAATCCACGCGAGTGATCTGGGCGCTGGTCAATCGCAGCAACCAAACCTTTGGCCGCCAATGGCTCCGCCGCTCCATTCAATCTCGCGTGCGATTGATCGGCGGCGATTTGCGGCAAGACTTGATTGTCTACTTTGATCGCGAGAATCGCGAACACGATCTGCTGGAACAAGAAGATGCCTACGAGCCCCAGGAACTTGGGCCTGGCGAACGGTATTTGATTGAAACTCGCATCGGTGTTCTGGATCAAACCGCCGAGGTTTCCTACCAGGGATTTGCCGTCGGTGTTGATCTGCATTTGCAGCGGCCGGGCTCCAGTCGACGCGCGGAAGAATACCGCGGGGTGGACTATCGCAAAGCGTTCATTCGGATCGCGGAAAAATATAAACGAGATCCAGGCAGCCGTTTTTTATTGGTTGCCAACGAAAAAACGTCGACTCGCGATATCGAAGGCTGGACGCAATTGGCCGATTACTTCGGCAGCGACTTGGATGTTTGGGATGTTTCGTACTACGGCTTTCTCGACTTGATGCGGGCCGTGGACCAAGATGAATCCCTGCTGGACCAATGGGAGGATATGACGATTATCATTCCCAACAACTACTTCATGACGCCCGAAGGAAAAACGGTCGCTTTCGATCAATTGGCCAAGGGACAATTTTTGCGGGCGGCGGCGGATCACAATATCAACTTTTATATCGTCGGCGATTCCCGCACCGGCGGAGGCGAAATGTTGGCGCGAAGTCTGATCCCCGTCGACGACGCGAAGCAGGCGAGCGGCATCAAGTCACAAAAGGAATTTCTTCGTCAGGTCGATCGTTGGAACGACTACGTCGCCCGCAGCCAAGACGTCGTGGGTGGCGTGACCAGCAACGTCCGGGAACTGGCCGACGTGTCGCTGGGTTCGGTCCATCGCCTACCCGTTCAAAAGCGAACGTTTCTATTCCAACCGGACGCCAAATGGTTGGAGCGGCACGCCCGTCGTTTGCAGCGAACGCTGTCCGCCCGCGATCCAAACCACCGCTGGATCATCGTGCATCGATACGATACCGGCGACACGGACACGTCCTGGGGCTTCTTCAAGAAACGCCAAATCGGCTCCGTGGAGTTGCGACGAACACTGGATACGGCCAAGGGTTCGGCGGTGTTGTACGAGATCGATTCAATCGATGCGATCGACCCTGAGTTCATCAACAGCCGTGCCAACAAACACGGCATCTTCTTGGCGCTCAAGTTCGAGGACAAGGTCGATCGCTTCATCCGACTGGTCAGCGAGCGGACCTTTCCCCGGTTCAGCGAGAAGTACATCGATCGTCCGCTTGATGACGAAGAAGTGCGTCAGATTGGCGGCGAATTGGTCGAAGCGATCCTGGTCGACTTGTACAACGAACAGCTTGCCGTGCGAAACTGCAAGACTTGGGGTCGCGGCGGCATCCGGGCGATCATGCCAAATTTGAATTACTTGGCCGAACGGTCACTCAACTACGGCGTCACGTTGCGGCAGATGCAGGAGAGTCCCGTGACGATCGCTTTGTTGTATGACCTGCTGGGCCATCTGCATCACATGGCCGATGCGTCCAAGACGATTTGGGATTCGGTGTTGATTCCGACGTCGTTCTTCAAGCGTTCTCGGGCGGTCAGCAGCTATATGAGGGATCGCGCCGAACAGATCGCCAAGAATATCTTTGGCAGCGTCCCACCGTGGCATCGACGGATGTTTTACAGCGATGTCCATGACCCGTTTGGATTTGCCAAAGAAAAGGCTCCCAAATGGGCGGCTCGACAGGTCGCCGATGGCGAAATCGAAAAGCGTCGTAAGGCTCACAAACGACAACGGCTGTCGCCCCAATCATATGCCGCGGCACAGAACCAACAGGGCCTGACGTATGACCCGGAATTACTACGTGAATCCGTCCGCGTGTTGTCGGGAAAGCAGTTTGATGTTTTGGCCCAAGCAGAAAAACAGCAACAGGTTCAACGGCAACAAACCGAACGTGCCGTCCGAGACCAACGCGAAGAATTATTAGTGCCGCTGGAAACAAGGGTGGTCACACCGGAGCAAAAGAATGTGGCGGTGCAGACGGGGGTGGGTTAGTTGTGGTGTTTGCACGGGTGAGCCGAGGTTGCGGCCGGTGCCGCGAGCCGGGCCCGTGCACCGGAGCGTGTTCCTGGGATGTTTGAGGTGGCTTGGGTTTCTGGGGCCACGCGATGCCCCCTCACCCCAACCCTGGCCTGGCGCACGAGTGTTAAAGATCGCAAAAAAAGTGGCGCGCATTTTTGCTGTGCTACAAGACCAATTTGCTATTGCAGCGGTCGCAAATCCTTTGGTTTCGATGCTGTGACTGAAAAACTTTTCGGCAAAATAC
>JBCCRW010000023.1:0-24855 GCA_039201055.1 Planctomycetota bacterium
AGGGGGTCCGTTTGCCGTCCGCTGCAGAACGAGTTAACGTTCGGCGGCTCAGCGATGGGTTGCCGGAACATGTCCGAATGGTTTCTGTGGTTTTTAGGTGAACCCCGCTGTATTGTCTCCGGTCCCGCTTTAGTGAATGTGAAGCCGTCTAGTCCGAAACTTAAATCGCCCGTCGCGGCTGGTGCCCCCCCCAGCGATCCGCCGCAAGTCGATTCGCAATCCAGCGAGCACTCGGACCGGTCGCAAACGCCAGCCGACCGGTCGCAGACGCTGGCGTCCTTGGACCTATCGGTGCCCGCCGAGTTGCCAATCGCGGCGCACGCGGACGAATTGATCAAGGCCATTCGTGATTTTCCGGTGCTGATCGTGTGCGGTGAAACCGGCAGCGGGAAGAGCACGCAGCTTCCCAAGTTGTGTTTGGCCGCCGGCGTTGTGAATCAGGGCATCCTGGGACACACCCAGCCGCGGCGGCTGGCGGCGCGAAACGTCGCCGAGCGATTGGCCCAGGAAGTCCGATCGCCGCTCGGACAAGCCGTCGGTTCGCAGGTCCGCTTTGGCGATCAAACCGGTCCGCAAACGGTCATCAAGCTGATGACCGACGGCATCCTGTTGGCCGAATTGCAAAGCGATCGTTGGTTGCGTCGCTACGACGTGATCATCATCGACGAGGCGCACGAGCGTTCGTTGAACATTGACTTTCTGATCGGGTCACTCAAGCGGATTCGACAGCAACGGCCCGATCTAAAAATCATCCTGACCTCAGCAACCATCGACGCCGATCGGTTTGCTGAACACTTTGCCGAAGACGATGTTTCAGTGCCGATCTTTCAAGTGGAAGGTCGTGGTTTTCCCGTCGAAACGATCTATTTGCCGGCCGAAGAAGTTGCCGAATCCGAATCGCTGCGACATGTCGATTTGAGCCGTCATGTGATCGAGGGCATCACGCAGGCGGGCCGTCGCACCCAGGGCGACGTGCTGGTGTTTTTGCCGACCGAACGAGACATTCGCGAGGTCAGTCATCGGGTGCAAAAGCATTTTCAAAGTCGCGGCATCGGTGACCGCGTCGACGTGCTGCCGCTGTACGCGCGATTGCCGCAATCGCAACAGCAAGCGATTTTCGCGCCCAAGGGAAGCAAACGGCGATTGATCTTTGCCACCAACGTGGCCGAAAGTTCCGTCACGGTGCCGCGGATCATGGCGGTCGTGGATTCCGGTTTGGCGCGGATCAGTCGCTTTTCGCCACGCAGCCGGATGCAGCGTTTGCCCATTGAAGCGGTCAGCCGTGCCAGTGCCGATCAGCGAGCCGGGCGTTGTGGTCGGATCGCGCCGGGCGTTTGCGTTCGGCTTTATGGTGTGGACGATTACGAAAGTCGCGACGCGTTTACGACGCCCGAAATTCGCCGCACCAACCTGGCGTCCGTGGTCCTGCGTTTGAAATCCATGGGCGTGGACGATGTTGAATCGTTTCCATTCCTGGACCCGCCGCGTCCCGAAGCGATTCGCGAGGCCACCAAGACTCTGTTTGAATTAAGCGCGCTGGATGATGGCGGCGACCTGACCGATTTGGGAAGACGCATGGCGCGGCTGCCGGTGGACCCGCGGATCGCTCGGATGTTGATCGAAGCCGAAGCGACGGGCTGTCTGCCCGCCGTCCTGGTCATCGCCGCGGGCGTGGAAGTTCCCGACCCGCGGTTGCGGCCGGTCGATTCCCGCGACGCCGCCGATCAATTGCATCGCGAATTTGCAGATTCCAACAGCGACTTCCTTGGACTGCTTCGCCTGTGGCGTTTTTATGAACAACTGCGCGAAGAATACAGTCGTTCAAAGACCCAGCGTTTGCTGCAAAAGCGTTTTCTTTCGCCAACGCGATTTCGCGAATGGTCGGACGTCTATCGACAACTTCGCGATGCGATGAAGTCCAAGCCACGCCATGCAGGTTCGCCGCGACCGTCGGAAAAGCGTCGGCTGGGCAGCGTGCCGTATCTGGATTCCGATGAATCCGAATTCATCTTGTCCAAAGCCGATTCGGAATCCGTGCACCGCGCGTTGTTGGTGGGTTTGCTGCCGGGCGTGGCCCGTTTGGACGAAAAAAAAGTGTACGTGGGCGGCGGCGGAACCAAATTGAAACTGTGGCCCGGCAGCGATTTGTTCGCCGCGCCGCCCAAGTGGATCATGGCCGCCGAAACCGTCGAAACCTCCCAGGTTTTTGCTCGCATGGTCGCGCGAATTCAACCGGCGTGGATCGAATCGGCGGCACCACACCTGTTAAAGAAGTCGCACGTCGATCCGCATTGGAGCGAAAAATCCAATGGTGCCTTTTGCTTTGAAAATCAATCACTGTTTGGCTTGCCCATCGTTGTGCGTCGCAAGGTGCCCTTGGCCCCCATCGATCCGCAGAGCGCTCGCGACCTGTTGATCAACGAGGGACTTGCGGAATCAAAGCTTCGCACCCGAGCACGATTCGTGCGGCACAACGAACAGCTTTGTGAATCCCTGGCGGCATTGGCGGCGAAGACTCGGGACCGGGGCTATGTGGTTGATCCGCTGCGAGTGGCTCACTTTTACCACGCACGCATTCCGTCCGACGTGGTCGATGTGGCGCGGCTGGAAAAACTGGACCGTGATCGCGACTCGGCAAGCGTTGAAAGCCTGTATGCGAATTCGGACGATTTCGTGGACGCTGGCGACAACGAAATCGCCAAACAAGCGTATCCGGATCACTTGGAAGTCGGCCAAACCAAATTGCCGCTGACCTATCGCTTTGAACCGGGCGGCGACGCCGACGGGATCGAAGTCCGCGTGCATCGCGACGCCATGCCACAAATCAGCCAGGCGCGGTTGGACTGGATGGTGCCGGGGCGATTGCCCGACAAAATCACCGCGATGATCAAATCATTACCCAAGCGGATTCGTCGTGAATTGGCACCGGCTGCGGAGACGGCGCAAAAGATTGCCGACGAATTGCTGCAGGACTACTCTCGATTGCCCTTCGAAGAAGCTTTGTGCCAGGCGATCAGCCGACACGCCGAACAAGCCGTGGGCATGGATGACTTCCGTTTGGAAAAAATCGACGCCCATCATCGGATGTTGGTCAGCGTGGTCGACGATGCCGGTCAAACGCTGGCACAGGGTCGCCACCTGGCACCGCTGGCCAAACGCTTTGCGCTTGGCGACGCCGACGTTGACGCCGCCGATACGGCGCCCGATGAAAACGACGAGCCCTGGCAACGCAAATACGTCGACACCTTTGACATCGACATGCTGCCGCGGCAGGTCACGCGGATTCGCGGCGGTGTCGAAATCGCCCAATTCCCTGGCTTTCGAATTCGTGACGGGAAGATTTCAACCAAGGTCTTTCCCGATTTGACGCGGGCCGAATTGTCGATTCGCGACGCTTCGACACGCTTGTTCGCCGCCAAAATGCGACGCGATCTGTTGGCCCAAGTCCGCCATCTACCCGGGCTGCCGGAGGCAAAACTCAAGGTCGGAGGTTACTTTCACGGCGATGTCGACGGTGCTCTGATGCAACTGCTGGCTCGCATCGCCATGGTCGACGGTGAAAAGCCTGTCCGCACGGCCGACGAATTTGATCGTCGGGTCAGCGAAAAGCCGCTGCGAATTGCCGAAGCAACCGTCAAGCTTTCGCGTTGGTTGGTGGATTTTACCGAGGCCGCATTCAATGCGCGTCGCGAATGCGAAGCCATCAAGCGGACCACTCGAGCCAACGTCATCGCCGATTTGACACAACAGCAAAGCCATTTGATCTTTGACGCCTGGCTGGCTCGTGTTCCCTGGGCCTGGCTGTCGCATTATCCGCGATACTTTTCGGCAATCGCTTATCGCTGCGACAAAATTCGGTCCGGTTCGGCCAAACACGATTCCGATTCGATGGCCGTGGTGGCGGATCTATGGAAGCGGTGGATCGCAACATTGCCCGAAACGTTGCGGGGTGCGGGCGACATCGCGGAATCGGAAACGCGGTGGATGTTTGAAGAATTACGCGTCAGCTTATTTGCCCAGCCGCTGGGTACATCGATGCGCATTTCCCCAACGCGATTGGAAAAACGGCTTGGCAATTGATCGCGTTTCGGGCTCGAATCGCTACAGGCCGTACAAACCTTCCTGGCGGCGCGTTGGGATGCCGCGTTGCCGGCCGGCAGCACGCCGCACTGGGGCCGTTGACCGCGAAGTGACCTAGACCCTTTAAAGACACCAGGGCGCCACGTTGGGACCGCCCGATCCACAGGGCCTTTCCAGACGTTATTTCGTGAACCCGCCATTCTGCTTTCATCGTTCCGGTCGGCGTCGGGGTTGGTCCATTCTGGACGTGACCCTTGTCGTTGTGATTGCCGGTGGCTTGTTTTATCTGGGCACAAGTCACTATTTGCGCGAGCGCGACGAGGATCGTATGTTCGCGGCCGTGAATCACCTGTCGGATATTCATCGCGCCCAAGCGGCGTACCATCAAAGGTATGGCCGTTTCGCAGACCGCATCGATCAACTCGATTTGCGAACGAACCCGCCGGTGGATTTCGACGTCAGTTCGATTCGCTTGAGCAACGGGGGCTGGTCCGTGGTTGCCGAGCGTAATTCCACGATCGGCATGGTCAGGCCGACACGACTTCGGGTGGACCAAAGCGGTTGGAACAACGTCGCCGAGCAAGACGTGCCCCAAGTTCAGCGTTTGAGTTCCCATGGAGAATCGTTGGGAACCGTTGGCCGGATATCCGAACCCGTTTGGGAACAGAATTGATGAGCGATTTCGTTTCCATGATGCCGCCGGCCTTTGTCAGCCAGGATCCGTTTCTGGCCAAAGTGCTCGCCCGCTGTGACCAGCTGGATATGGCGGCGATCGCCGAGCTTTACGAACAAGTTGGCGATACCGAAGACTTCGAAGCCGCATTGCTTCGTCACGGCTTGATCCAGCCGCGGCACATCGCACAGGCGTATTCGGAGCATTATTTGGTGCCGTTGTTCGATCCACCCGACGAGTCGTTTGATTGGGTTCGAGATGACGTGGCGGCCCTGCTAACCTTGGATTTTTGCCAGACCCATCGCGTCCTGCCGCTTGAAGCGGACGACAACACGATTGAAGTGGCCATCGAAAGCCCGGACGCGTTGCGTTTGGCCGACGATGTTCGCTTTCATTGTGCCAGACAAATGCGTCCGATGTTCGCGACCGCACATGTCATTGATGCGGGATTGGCGAGGCTTCGCGATCAGGCAGACCGAGCCATCCAAGTGGAACAAAGCGGTCCGACCAAGCGAACCAACCGCCGCGTCACCAACCGCCGCGTCACCGATCGGCGCATCCGGCACGGCCGCCGCGCGAGCGATCACCCGTCCGCGACGATTTTCAATCCGCCGTCGACGCTACCGTTTTTTGAATCGGAAACACCCGGCAACGCCTCCGGTGCAAAATCCCGTTTTGAACCCTGTGTAGCGTTTCGTCATTTGGTCGCCTGGGTGATTCAGCACTCGATCGCGGACGTGCACGTGCGGGCGGTACGGGGTTCCAGCTACCTGCGTTGTCGCAGCGGTGGCACGATGACGGAATTGTCGCCGCTTCAAGGGGATCAATCATTCATTGAACAACTGCGTCGCGAAACCCATTGGACCGAAGGTCGGAATTCCGGCTGGATGGAATACCCCGATGGGTCGATTCCCATGCGAATCGTGGTCAAGCGATGCGATTTGGTCGACGGCGAATCGTGGCGATTGAAGTTTTTGCGTGGCGACGGCGCGACACCGACCTTGGCGGATTTAGAATTGGGTGAAAATCCGCGTGCGGAATTGCTGCGTGCGATTCATCGTGGCCGCGGCTTGACGCTGGTCACCGGGCCCGCCAATTCGGGAAAATTCGAAACCTTACGCGCCTGCCTGCGCAGTATCCACGATCCTTCGTTGAACGCGTTTGCGGTGCAGCGGCAGGTCGATTGGCCGATGGAAAACGTCAGCCATCTTGCCACCGATGACATGCCCGGGTTTCCCATGCACCGGGCGATCGATTTGGCCTTGGACCAATCCGCCGACATCCTGCTGGTTCGCCAGATTCGCGATTCGGAAACCGCCATTCGCTGCTTTCGCGCGGCGCTTGCGGGCCATCGCGTGTTAACGTCGATCGCATCGGCGGACATGGAAACGGCCCTGGCGATGTGCCGTGGCTTTGGGCTCAGCGGCGAAGAGCTTGCCGAATCGTTGCAAACGATTGTCGCGCAACGAAAACTTCGCGTTCTTTGTCAAGACTGCAAATCGCCCACCGACGTCGACCCAAAAATCCGCCATCGCCTGGGAATTTCGTTACAAGCAAAGCTGATGGGACCGGTAGGCTGCCCAAGTTGTTTGGGAACGGGGTATCGCGGCGAAACCACGCTGTACGTCGTCTCGCCGATCGATTCGAAGCGGCGAAGGGTGTTTCGAAAAACCGAGAACTTTGCTCAGGCGATTGAAAATGACATGCGATCGCTGCATGACCAAGCGATTGCTTGTGCGGTCGCCGGTCGGACCAGCTTGGCGGAGGTCAAGCGGGTTCTCTAGAAACCGGTCGCACGACCGCCAAGCACCCCACCAACCCGCCCTGGGGGATTTCGGCCCGCTTGGTTTAGAATCGGGTCTCGCGCATCCAATACCTCAAACCGACCCACCATGGCGCTCATTATTCTGCGATGCCTGTTCCTGCTTTGTGCGGGCGGCATCTCGGCGATCATCAATCACAACCTCGAAAGCACCTCCGAGGGAGTTCCGTACGCAATTTTCTTCGGGATCTTGGCCCTGGCGATTGGGATCGTCGTGGCGGATATCTATGCACCGCAAAAGCGAATCGACACCATCACGGCGATTTACTTCGGGGTCTTGATCGGCGTCCTGTTGACGTACGTCATGGGTGCCGCGCTGGCGCCGCTGCTGGGGCAAAACTTTGTCGGCACGGCCATCCAAATGATCCTGGCGCTTGTGCTGTGTTACATCTGCACCAGCGTGTTGCTGCAAACCAAAGACGATTTTCGGTTTTTGATTCCGTATGTCGAATTTGTCCGCGAGGTGAAGGGTTTCAAACCCCTGGTTTTGGACACCAGCGTCGTGATCGACGGTCGGATCGCGGATTTGGTGGCGACGGGCATTTTCGACAATCAGCTGATTATGCCCCGCTTTGCGCTCTTGGAACTGCAAGCGATCGCGGACAGCGGTGATAAATTGCGGCGAACCCGTGGCCGTCGCGGTCTGGACGTCCTCAACCGCATGCGTTCGGACGACAATGTCGATTTGATGATTTTTGATCGGGATTTGCCCGAACTTGCCGGTCAAACGGTGGATCTGAAATTGGTGCTGCTGGCCAAGCACCTCGAAGGCAAAGTCGTCACCGGCGACTTCAATTTGAATAAGGTCGCCAAGTTGCACAACGTGCCGGTGGTGAACCTGAACGAAATCAGCAACGCCCTGCGGCCCATTTTCCTGCCCGACGAAACCTTTAAGCTGCGGGTGATCAAGCCCGGCGAAGGCCCCGAACAGGGCGTCGGTTATTTGGATGACGGCACGATGGTCGTCGTGGAAGGCGGCCGTGACAAAATCGGCCAGGAGTTGGAAGTTCGTGTCACCAGCACCCTGCAAACCAACGCCGGCAAGATGATCTTTACCCGGGTCGACGATTGATCGTGCGTTCCTCTGATCGTGCGTTCCTCTGATCGTGCGTTCCTCAATCTGACTCGGTATTCCTGCGTCTGATCCCGCTTTGCGACGTCAGCTTCAATTGCAAACAAACATCGCATCCATGATGTCCGGTGTTGCCCAGCGGTCCGGCCAGGGTTTCAAAACCAAAAGCCTTGTACAACCGAATCGCCGATTTCATTTGCGATGTCGTTTCGATGTAGCAGGTGTGGTATCCGGCGGTGGCGGCAAAATCAATGCAGTGGCCGAGCAGTTGCTTGCCCAATCCCAAGCCACGGATGTCGGGATAGAAATACATCTTTTTGATTTCGCAGACGTCCGGCGGGCCGCCCTCCAGCGGCGCCACCCCGCCGCCACCCAGGATTTGGTCGTCTTTGGCGATCACCCAAAACGAAGCTCGCGAATCCGCGTAGGCATCAAACATGTTGTCGACTTCGGCGTCTTCGCATGAATAGCCTTGACCGACGCATCCAAATTCCGCCATCACGGTGCGGATCAACTGGGCAACTTGAGGATTGTCCGGTGCTTGGATCAAGCGCCGCTGCAGGTCCGCTGGATTCAAAGCGTCTGTCTCGTTGAGCAAAATTTTTCGATGCTTCGGATTGTGTCGCGAGGCATCCGTCAATGACGCCAGCAAGGCATCATCACGCACGTTGGATCAGGAAAACCAGCAGACCGATCAGCCCACAGGCGATCAAGCTCATCACGACGCTCAGCAAAATTCGCCGGCTCTTTCCCGTGCGAATTTTTTCGCCGACCTCTTGGCTGCCATGAAGAGCGCTGCCGTGAAGGGCAGCGCCTGCTCCGGCGATGCCGACAGATGACGCCGATGAACGTTCCACCCCATCATGGGTGGCACTTTGCGGCAACGGTGGCGCGTGTACGTTGGTTCCAACCGAGTCGCTGTTGGCAAATCGGCCGGACCATTCCGGAATCGCCTCGCTAGCCGCTCGCCACTGGGGCCAACCGTCGCGCCACAGCAGCGAATTGGACGCAACGCGTCCCTGTCCAATCCAATCACGCAGAGTCTCGCTATCGGCCGGCCCATATTGCCCGCCGGTGGGCGGCCGAACGTACCAGGTCGCGTCTTGTCCGCTGTCCAAAATTTGCAACGGATCGATATCGGGGGTCCCGCCGCGGGCGTTGTCGACATCGGGGCCTTCACTGGCGTTGTCGACACCGGGGCCTTGATCCGTAAAAACCCCATCGTTTGAATTTTCAGCATGGCCAACCGTCGCCGCCGACGTGGCCAGTGCCGCGACTGGTTGAGCGAATTCGGTATCCTGGTGGGGGATGCGGAAGCGTGCCTGACAAAGTGGGCAAATGCCTCGCTTGCCAGCCAATTCGCGTTTAATGTTCAGCCGCTCGCCACAGGCATAGCAAGCAAATCGAATGCCCATGGGTGGCCTGTTGTCCGAAGAAATGGAATAGAAGAGTCAGGAGGGCGATTTGCCGAACACCCTCCGCAATCCTTAGCATAGCCTAAAAAGCATTCCTCTCGCCTCCACGCAAAGTCCATGCGATGCCGTGACAGGCGTTATTCCCACGTCATGCCGCGACAAACAAATGAATTCAATGGGCGACGATTCGATCGGCGACAACGACGCTCCGACCCAATCCGAAAATGACGAATTTGCGGATTTAATCCGGCGAGTCCGGAAGGGTGACGGCGGCGCGGTTGAAGAATTATGGAATCGCTACTATGCGTCGTTGGTCCGCATTGCGACACGACGACTGCCGCTGAATTTGCGGCGAACCGCCGATGAGGAAGACGTCGCACTTTCGGCGTTTCACAGTTTTGTCGCCGGTGTCCAAGAGGATCGCTTTCATGACCTCTCATCCCCGGACAATTTGTGGGGTCTGATGATTACGTTGACCAGTCGCAAGGTGCACGCACATATCCGACGGCAGACTCGCCAAAAGCGGGGTGGAGGCGCCGTTCGCGGAGAATCGGTATTCTTGGATGCCGGCGGAGAATCGCGTGGCGGTGGCATCGGCGCCGCGTCCGATTCCGCTGACGCTGCCGACCTGCAAATGGAATTGGCCGAGGCTGCGCAGCAACTGCTCGATGCGTTGCCGGACGAAGGATTGCGGCAAATCGCAATCATGAGAATGGATGGATTTTTGGTGAACGAAATTGCCGAAGCATTAGACCTCAGCAAGCGTGCTGTTGAACGACGGCTGCAGTTGATTCGCAAACATTGGAGCGAGCGAGACGCCGAATGAGTCTTCCAGATGTCCCTGCCGATGTGCTCGCGCGGATCGACGCGGTGTGCTTGAATTATGAATCGATGCTACGCCGCGGAAGTGCCGTCTCGATCGACTCGCTCGTGGACGAACACGCTCATCTTCCCGCCGAGCTGCTTCAGCGTGAATTGGAATTGGTCCAGCGTGAATTGTCCGGCTTGCCTGAATCTCCCCAACCCCAATCGCACGAGGCCACCGACGCAACCGACGGCAGCACCAAAGAAACAAACGACTCGGAGGCCGCCGGCGAGGCCAATGCTTGGGAAGCGGCCCACGCGATCCATCACTCAGTGGATCTGAACGACACCCAGCCACCGACCGTCCAAGACAACGCAGCGGCCCAAAACCACACAGCCAAGCAAGACAACGCGGCCGAGCAAGACAAAGCGGCGGCCGAAAACGATCCGGCGATTACGGAAAACTCGGTAGCCGAACAGCACGCCGCACCGCCGCATGACCGTCCACCGCATGACCGTCCGCCGCAAAGCGATCGAGAAGCCGTTCCGCCCGACGCCACGCAAGTCATGTCGCCGCCGGCGGGTGGGTTCCCGCAAAACCCCTTGCCTCCACATCGCGTCCTTCCACATCGATCCGGCCGCGATGCCCAAAGTCAGTCGGCGGTAAGTTTGCTGCCGCCACCGGGTGCGGCACTGGGACCGTATGAGATCGAAGAACGGATCGACCAGGGTGGAATGGGCGTTGTGTATCGCGCGATCGACATTCGCTTGCGTCGACAAGTCGCGATCAAAGTGCTTTCGCCGCATCTGGCCGATCGCAAGGACTTGGTCGAACGCTTCGATCGTGAAAACCACGCGGTTGCCAAAATCATGCATCCCGGCGTGGTGGAGTTGTTTGACGTCGGCCGCTACGGAAAATTGCCCTACGCGGTGATGGAGTTTTTGCGTGGCACCACCTTGGCGGAATTTATGCAGCGGGGCGCGATGTCACCGCCGCTGGTCCGGCGGATCGGCATTGCCGTCGGCGAGGCACTGGCCACCGCCCATGCGGCCGGAGTGATTCATCGTGACTTGAAGCCCCAGAACGTGATGCTGCTGCGGCATTCGGATGGCTCGTTGGTCTCGCTTGAAAACGGCAGCGACGCGGGTACCGATCCCAGCGGCGATTCCAAGCGGCCGTTCCGCGAAGGCCTGCCATCGGTCAAAATCAAGGTGTTTGATTTTGGTTTGTCGCGGATCGAAGGTTTGGCCGATCCCGCCCAAGATATCGGCGCCGTTGAAACGCTTGAGCACGGAAATGCGGATCCGATCGTCGGCGACGACACTCCCGCCGCCGACAAACCCGACGATGCCACGCTGGAAGGTACCGTCATGGGCACGCCCGGCTTTATGGCGCCCGAACAAATTCAGGGCCAGCGAGTCACGCCCAAAGCCGATCTGTTTGCACTCGGCGCGATCCTGTTCCAAGCACTTAACGGCCGCCCCGCCTTTCCCGGTGCGACGCGAGCGGAAAAGTTCCGTGCGGGACTGACACTTGAACCGGAGTTTAACGAGTCGGCTTTGACCGCCGCGCCCGAACTGGCCCAGTGGATCTTGAAGTGCCTGGAAAAAGATCCCCGCGACCGCCCCGAATCCGCCGCCAAGCTGGTCGAAGAACTCCGACGTGGCGAACAAGAGCACTACACCGTTCACGTCCCGTGGCGTCCCAGCCGTCGGGCCGTCCTGGCCATTGCGGGGACGTCGTTGGGAGCCGTCGGGACCGCCTGGGGCATTGGCTACTTCCAAGCGGCGCGTGAAATCGGCCCCATCACCCGCTTGGCCGTGCTCAAATTTCGCACCGGTGGCGAAACCGAATCGATTTCCCTGGGCCAATCGCTGCGTCAAGTCGTCGGTGATCGACCGCTAAAAAAGGGCGAACGCATCGCGAGCCTATTAATTCACGAACTCTCACGCCTGCCCAACGTCGAATTACCGGCCTTCAAGCCCGTCAGTGCCTCGAACCCCGAGGAATACGTCGAACTGGCCGGCCTGCTGGGCGTGCAAGCGATTTTGGACGGTGAAGTCACCGAAGAACTCCGCGGCAAACAAAAGCTATTGTTGTGGACACTACGATTGGTGGACGGCGAAACCGGCAACATCATCTGGGAGGCGACCGAACAAACCGTCGCATCGGAGAGCATTCTTGAACAAACACGGATCGCCCAGGAAGTCGCCCGACGAATCGGCCAACGACTGGTTCCCACCGGCCAAACCGACGGCACTCCCAAGCCCAACGCGTTCGCCTGCTTGATCGATGGTAAAGCCCACGCGGACCCCGACAGCATCAAGGGGCTGACCGAAGCGTTGGTGTGCTATTTGAAGGCCAGCGAACGCGATCCGTTCTTTACCGATGCGCTCGAAGGCATCGCCACCCAGGCGATTTCGTTGGCTCATCGCGTCACGGGAAAAGCGGAATTCCAGCCGCTGATGACCCAGGCGGTCAATCACGCCGAAAAGGCGTTGAAGTTGGAACCCGATTCGTTCGAGGGACTCTTGGTCCAGGCCATCCACGGATGGCAAGCACTCGGGCGTTTCGCCGAATCTCGCGAAACCTTCAAAGCGTTGCTGAAACGCAATTCAAAGGACCCGCTGTTGTGGCAACATCTGGGCTACCTGCAACAAACGCTGGGCCAAGATGACGCGGCGATGGAATCGTTGAAACAGGCCAGATTGCTAAGCCCGCTGTCCAAGTGGATCGCGGTCGAAGAGGCCCGGGTGACGTGGTTTGCCGGCCAGTCCGAGCGGGCGATCACGATGTTGCGGGCACTTCGCAAACGCTTCGGTGACGATGCGGCCGCCAGCGGCTTGCTGATCGACATCTACGAAGCCGACCGAAAGTGGCCCTTCGCCGCCGCGATCGATCGCAAGCTGGAAGAATCCGCCCAGGGTTCGGCGGCCATTTACGGCCAAGCTCGCAAGCCTCGTTTGGTCCACGTGCCCTACGGCCCCTTTGCGGATTTGGGCAACGAACTGATTTGGTTGACCCGCTTTGACGCCAAAGGCTTGGCAAACCGCCTGGATGATCTGCTGACCCCTCCCCTGCCACCATTGATGCGTTGGTTGTTGGCCAAGCACCCGGGAATGAAAACCATCCGGCAGCATCCGGCGGCGAAATATTTCCTGCCGTCGGCGACGCACACCCAAACCGCCTAGTGCTTTGGTCCCGCTAAAAATCGGGTAGCCGTTGTTCGCCAGAACACGGAACCGGTAGCCGTTGTTCGCCAGAACACGGAATCTAATGCCGAAGGCACGGAAGGTGGTCTTTGAACATGTAACCGGCGGCATCCAGTGCGAGTCGTCGGCCTTCGCTCAGCAGCCGGAAATCCCGCGCGGCGTCCGGCTTCTGGCGAAGGCCGGCTACCATTCCCTCTGCCTTTCAACAGCGCCCAAGTCGACGCGTTGTCCACGACCCATCCGTGGTTGGCCGTAGGCATCCAGGAAAAAGTAGTCGTATCGCCGTCCCTTGTTGATGGCCGGTGAATAGCCCCGCAGACGAAAACTTCCGGGCTCGAAAAACGGTGGACGGTAAACCGAGTTGCGGTCATATGGCACATCACGAACCGGACCGTTGATCAAGTTGAATCCGAAATAGACGTCACGCGAATCAAACTTCAACGCCGCCCGCTTTCCTTCGCGGGCAACCAGAATGTTGTTGTAAACGTTGACGCGTTCGGATTCCGAAACCGAAACCTCGCCACCAAAGTCAAAGCTTTCCATATTGTTGACGCAGGTGTTGTTGCGAATGCGAACGTTCTGGCTGCGATAACAATGGACGCCCTGACCGCCGTTGTCGAAGCAAATGTTGTTTTCAATTACCGACATCCGATCGTAGGCAACTTCATTGCCGCCGGATTGAGAATTGAAAAAGTCATCCACCACGATTCCGTTGCCATCGGTCGGTCGGCCAAAATCAGGGTTGTTGACCAAGTTCTTATTTCCAAACGACGTGTTGTTGCGAATGATCACGCCGTAGCGTTCATCGCTATCGCCGCGATATTGAGGCTGATAGACGGAAATCCCACTGTGCTGATTCACGTCGAAAAATGCATTGTCGTGAACGATGTTCCATTCGCACTGGATCCAATCGGATTGGTCAAATCCAATTCCGCCACCGAAGCAATTGCGGACACGACAATCACGCACGGTGACGTGGCTGCATCGCGTCATTTGAATGCCCTTGGTGATTCCTGTCGGCGAGTTATTGGTGACGTCGAAGCCATCCACCAGCAGGTGGCTGCGGTCGTTGCAGCCGATCCAACCCAGCAGTCGGGCGGCTTCACGATATTCGGCCTTGAGCGTGAAGGGCTGCCCCGGAAATCCACCTCGAGGTAAAAAAACGTTCTCATCGTACGTTCCCTCCAGTGCAATGACGGTATCGCCGGACCCGGCGTTATTGACCGCATGTTGCAGCGTTTGCCACGGCGTCGATCGGTCCTGAGCTTGGACCCGCACGCGGTTGTCGGATCCCGATGGCGAAACGTAGTAGGTTTCGGCGATCGCTTCACCGCCAAGCATCCAACTGGCAAAGGTCGCCAGCATCGCGAGGTTTGCGAGACCGGGCGAAACAACCGACAACCCCAATCGAAGGAGACGATTTTTTTGGACGAGCATTTTCGGGTGCGGGATGATCAGGGTGCGGGAGAGCAGATTCCAGAAAGCCAGTGCTCCGAGGCCCGAAGCTTACCCAATGCGGTGCCCGGCTGCACGACTTACCCAATCGTTAGTCTCGCGGCGGTGCCGTCGCGCGGACACTGCCAAAGGCGGAGATTGGGAACGTGCTCGTGAACCGTGACTGGAACTTCAAGCGGCGGATCGCAGGTGAAATCATCGAAAAAATCCGGGTTACCCTCATAACCAGTACAGATTCACCCGATACAATTTTCAGCAGATCGATACGCTCCGGCAGACGACCGGCGGCGTATTTGCCTAGCCAGCCAAGAGCTGTTTCGGCGGGGTTTACCTCGGGGACGGTGAGTAGCCAGCCAACGTGATCTTTCACACGGGCACGGCTGGCCTGACTGAAAAGTCTTGGGGCCAGTCGCGTCTTTGTGATTTTCGTTAAAAATCCAAGTTCGCTCGACTTTCATTGCCTCAGCGCGTCCAACCGATCGTGAAACCGCATTTCTCCGCTCCGCCAATTCAAGCCTGCCGCAGCGAGCGGTGCGCCGCGGAACTGGAGCGATTGATGGCGTTAAGCATTGACGCGGGGGCGTCGGATTTGCATTTGTCCGCCGGGTTGCCACCGATGCTGCGGATCAACGGGCAGGTGTTTCCCGGCGAGGGCGAGCCGCCGATCGACGCCCAGCAACTGGATTCCTTTGTCTGCCATTTGGCCGACGGAACCAACCTGATGAATTACGAAGCGACCGGATCGCTCGACGGCGCCGTCTCGGCAACCGGCGGGGTTCGGTTTCGATACAACATTTACCGTCGGCAGGACACCAACGCGATCGCGCTGCGACGCTTGGAAGACAAATTGCACTCGCTGGCCGACCTGGGACTAAGCGAAAAACTCTACGAGGTCTGCAACGACAGCCATGGTTTGGTGGTGGTTTCGGGGCCGACCGGTAGCGGCAAGAGTACCACTTTGGCGGCGTTCTTGGACCGGATCAATCAAACCCGCCGCACGCACATCATCACGATCGAAGACCCAATCGAATATTTGCATCCGCCACGAAAGGCTTTGGTGAATCAACGTCAAATCGGCACCGACGCCAGTTCGTTTAACGACGCGTTGGTGGCGGCGATGCGACAAGATCCCGACGTGATTCTGGTCGGTGAAATCCGCGACCTCAACACGATCCGCACGGCGATCACGGCCGCGGAAACCGGGCACTTGGTTTTTACAACCGTGCACGCGGGAAATTGCATCGGAACCATCGAACGTCTGGTTTCCGTGTTTCCGGCGGATGAACAGGCTGGAGTGCGTCAGCAACTGGCACTCGTGATGCGATGGATTATCGCGCAACAATTGGTGATCGCCGACGGTCCAAAAATCACCGACAGCACACAAGCTCATGGCATCGAATCGCGTCGCCGAGTGGTCGCGTCGGAAGTGCTAAAAAACACCGACGCCGTGGCCAACCTGATCTCATCGGGAAAGAGCAGCCAAATCATTTCGGCGATGGAGGCCGGGGGCGCGTTGGGGATGAAAACGATGGAGCATGATTTGGCCAGACTTTGGAACGAGGGATATTTGACCGAGGCGACGGCATCACGATTGTCTCGTAACGCCGACATCATGAAGGAGCGGGCGGATCGACAACGGCGACAAGTGCCCGCCGCAAGGATGGCCGTGCGAACCTAGGATGAGTTTGCGATTAAGCTGAGCACCCCGAAACCCCGGCTGATGAAAAAGTAGAAACCACGGTCAACCGCCCGTTGAATCTTATTGTTATGAATGCATCCACCACGGCACCACCGAATTTGCAAGCCGAGCGGCTTGATCTGTCCGAGGTCAAAGTGGACCCGGCATGGGCGATGCGAGTGCCGGCGGCGCTCGCGTTGCGTCGACAAGTGCTGGCGTTTGCGATTGTTGATGGTCACGTTTGTGTCGCGCACGCCAAACCCATGGATGCCGGCTGTGCCGCGGCGCTAAAAAAGCATCTTGGAAAACCACTGCGTCCGTTTTTGGCGGAACCCAAATCGCTCAAGGAAACGCTGTCGAGGCTTTATAAGCTTCAGGCCGAGCCAACCGCGCGCATTCCCGGCGGTGACGAAACCGAATCGGCGGTCTCGCTTTGTGACGAATTACTGTCCGCGGCGATCATGCAGCAGGCCAGCGACTTGCATATCGATCCGGCGGAACATGAAACGCTGGTTCGGATTCGTGTCGACGGCGATCTGCGAGATTACCGGCCCATTCCGGCCGCGATGCACACTGCGATGATCAGTCGCTTCAAGGTCATTTCCGGCATGGACATTGCCGAAAAGCGGGCTCCGCAAGACGGTCGTTTCCGCCGCGACACCAATGATGGATCGCAAATCGACATTCGGGTTGCCGCGTTACCGACGCGTCATGGCGAGCGAATGACGCTGCGATTTCTGGCGGCACAAACCGAAAGTTTGACGCTGGGACGATTGGGGATGGAAGCCGGCGATCTGGAAAAATTTGAACACGCGATTGCTCGCCCCCACGGGATGGTGCTGATCACCGGGCCGACCGGTAGTGGTAAATCGACAACGCTGTACGCCGGAATTCGCAACATCATCAAGAAGGGTTCTTTCAACGTCATCACGATCGAAGACCCGATTGAATACGAGATGGAACGGGTGGGGCAGGTCGAGGTGGACTCAGCGGACAAGGTTAGTTTTTCAAAGGCCTTGCGAAGCGTGCTTCGTCACGACCCGGACATCGTGATGATCGGCGAAATTCGTGACGCGGAAACGGCCGATGTCGCGATCAAGGCGGCGCTGACCGGGCACCTGGTCCTGAGCACGATTCACACCAATAACGCCGCCAGCGCGGTCACGCGTTTGGCGGACATGGGCGTGGATCGATTTTTGATCGCCGCGACCTTGCGACTCGCGGTGGCCCAGCGTTTGGTTCGCCGTTTGTGTTCAAAGTGCCGCAAGCCGCGACCCCTTTCGGAGGCCGAATCGATCGCGATCGGACGTCCCGAGCAGGCCGGTGCGACCGTTTACGATGCGGCGGGTTGCCACTTTTGCGCCGACCGAGGTTACATCGGACGACTTGGTGTATTCGAGTTGTTGTCGATGGACCAGCAACTCTCATCGCTGGTCGCCGGCGGCGCCGACGAAGCGTCGCTCGTTGCCGCGGCCACGAAGTCCGGCATGTCACAACTGAGCGACGATGGCCTGACCAAACTATTGGATGGATCGACGTCGCCGAAAGAACTCTTATCGGCCGTAACCCTATGGTGAATCACATGGAACGACGAATCCGACGGCAACGCGAATCGAGCCATTCGCGACGCCCCGCCATGATGCTCTTTGGCGTCGTGTTGATCGGTGTGGCGATGGCTGGTCAGGCACGCGCGCAGCAGCCCGTCGATCCGTTTGGGCAAAACAATGTCGCCCTGCCACCCAACCCGATTTTTGGGCGCCCCGTGGCACCGCCGCGAGCCCAGCAGAATCCACCCAATGCGGCGCAAATGAATGGACCGGGAGTCCGAAATCCTCAAGGACTTGACCCGGCGTCGCGTGATCCCACCCAGGCCGCACCGGATATGCGACGCATCCTCGAAGGCGAACAGGAACAGGTCCGACGCGACCCACCACCGCCCATCGAAGTCGTCGGAAAGGTGATCGGCAGACGCGGTATCGCCAAAGCGCTCTTGCGGATCAACAGCCGCTACTACCTGGTCGAAAAAGGAACTCGATTCTCTTTGCCAACCAGTCTTGAACCGGTCGTCTACACCGTCTCGGGCATCGACGCAAAGGGGATCGAGATCCAGGGCGGCGAAGAGAACCTTACACAACGACTTCAGTAGCCCGCGACTTCGCCGTCACAGCACTTTAGTCCCATTCGGCAGGACGCCGATTTTTTCATACATCTCACATGGCATTCAACCACGGACGGTTCCAATGCGTACTCCTCGTCTTTCGCCGTTTTTCATCGCGATCATCGCGGCACTGTTTTGTGTCCGTCCCGGTTGGGGTCAGCAAACCGTTCAGCTTCCCGCCGACGGCGATGAAGTTCTCGAGCTGGTCGAATTTCGGCAGATCCCGCTTCGCGAGGCGGTGCGACTGCTTTCGGATCTAAGTGGGCAAAATCTGGCCGCATCGCTTGATGCATCCGAGGTCGAAGTTTCGCTGTTTCTTCGCGATGTCAGTGCCCGAACGGCATTGACGACGCTGACCCGCACCCACGGGTTGTTCTTTCGCGAGGACAAAGAAAGCGGCGTCATCACGATCTACACCAATGATGAATTGCAGGAGAACCTGCAGAGCTTTCGAGACGAAGAGACACGCGTCTTTACGATGCTGTATCCCAACGCGACCGATGCCGCGTTGGCCATTCAAAGCCTTTACGGCACACGGGTCATTGTCAGCTTTGGCGACAGCGGCATCTTTACGCTACAGGATTTGGGGCAGCGATTTAGCCGCTTCGACTTGATTGACGGACGCAGCCAGGGACTCGGTTTGTTTGGCGGCGGCGGCGGTTTTGGCGGCGGTGGTTTTGGCGGCGGCGGCTTCGGCGGTGGAGGTTTCGGCGGCGGCGGCTTTGGCGGTGGTGGTTTCGGCGGCGGTGGACTCGGTGGCGGTTTCGGCGGCGGCGGACTCGGTGGTTTCGGCGGTGGCGGACTGGGCGGCTTCGGCGGTGGTGGAATCGGTGGCTTCGGTGGTGGAGGACTGGGCGGCGGTGGCCTTTTGCAGGGTGCCAACCGCGGCCAGATCAACCAGGCCAACGCGGGCATCGCGGGCGGCGCGATCGGGGGCGCGGGCCAGATTCTCAATCAAGACTTGAACGTCGACGTGAGCAATCTGACACCCGAACAAATCCAAGCAGTCGTCGATGCCCAGCGGGGTGCCGCATCGGAAAAACAACTTCGGGAAATTCAGCGTCTGCAACAAGCCAATATTTTTGTCACGGTCATCCCGCGTCAAAACCAGGTCATCGTTCGCACGAGCGATCCGGAAACGATGCAGCAGATTGCCGACCTGATTGCACAGGTCGATGTGCCTACACCGATGGTCCTGCTGGAGGTCAAGATCATGGAGGTGACGCTGGATGATGGATTCACGTCCATCTTTGATTACGCATTCACCGACGGCGAATTGACCTCGGGCGGCTTTAGCAACGGCAACATCCTGCCGCCGACTGCGGACATTTTTGGTGGCGGGCGGGGACTTCCGTTGGTCTCCCCAAGCACCGCGGAGATCGACGCGACGGCGGCGCCACCGACCATTGAATATGACATTCCGTTGACGCCCAACGGCAATGCGTTGTTTCAAATCGTCGACGCAAATTTTCGAGCTCGGGTGCAAATGCTGGAAAACAAAAATCGCATCACCACCTTGGCGTCACCCATGCTGATGACGGCCAACAACGAAGTCAGCCGATTGTTCATCGGAAACGAAGTGCCGCTGAACCGCAGCTTCGCCGGGGGTGCGACGATCGGAGGCGCCGGCGGAATCGCTCAGGGCGGCGCGAACACGACGATCGAATTTCGCCCGGTCGGAACGACCTTGTTGATCACGCCCAGCATCAACGCGGATCGAACCGTCACGCTTCGCATTTTGCAAGAGCGTTCCAACATCGATGAAGACGGCGCGAATGTGCAAATTCCCGATGGCAGTGGCGGGTTCACCGAACAGGCGATCGATACGGTCAACAGTAAAACGTACAGCGGAACGGTTGTCGCCAAAGACGGGATGACCCTGGCGCTGGGCGGTTTGATTGATGAAACCGTTGGCGATAACCGTCAATCGGTACCCGTTCTGGGCAAGCTTCCCGTTGTCGGTGTGCTGTTTCGCGATCAACAAACCGGTCGTCGACGCACCGAAACCGTGTTGATGATCCGGCCCTATATCTTTAACACGCCCAACGATGCGACGTGCACCAGCCAGTGGTTGGTCGATGAACATAGCTTGCATCCCAACGCACCGACCGGTGAGGGCACCTTGGGAACGTTTTCGCCGCACGAGGTGGTTCGACCCGAACCGCCAACGACACCGCTGGAAACCATCTTCCGATTCCACAGCGTCGAACCGAAGGATTACTAGGGATGCAAGATCAAGCACGGCCCGGTTGCCGGGGCATCGTTCCAATCTGCCGGGGCATCGTTCCAATCGCAATCTGCATGACCTGGGCGGTCGTCGTTGGCGTCACCGGTTGCAACGTTTCGAAGCGTTCGGCATCGGAGCTTTTTTCGAAGCTACGCCTGCCGGGACAAACGCCATCGGATGACGGCCCCAAAATCGGTCCCACCAAGGTCATCACCGATGCAACGGCACTGGCCCTGGAGCTTCCCGAATCCGACCTGCGGGCTCGCGAACAATTTTTACAACGATTTCATTCACTTCAATCCGACGGCAAAGATGCCGCCGCGGATCGTTGGGTGGCCCGCAACTTGGATCACGCCCACCAAGTTCTGGTCCACCAGGCGACGCCCGATGATCGATCGCTTTTGCCATTGGCACGCGCTTATGACAAAGTTTGCGGAACCGGATCGACTTGGTCGCGGCTGATTGATGCCGGTCCCAACGAAGCCTTCGATGCCTACCAAGCCGCCCGAAAACAGGTCATGGGGCAGGTGATGACCGGTGATTTCGCCGGGACGCAGACGACGGATCTGGTCACCCTGGCTCAGGCGACGCAGCACGACGTTTTGAAAATCGATGCCGGGTACCAAAATGGCGTCCTAGCGCTTTTACGCGACGAACATTCCACTGCCGCCGATGCATTTGAATCCGCCGCCGTGATGGCGGGCGATCGCCATGGCGTGCTGGGACCGCTTGCGCATTTGATGGCCAGCGAATCTCATCGTCGTGCCGGAGATTTCGCCAAGGCCACCACGCAGTGGGATGCATCGGTCCGCAAGGCCTGTCTTGTCTTGACCAAACAGAAGGTCACCGATGTTGTGTATTGGGACCGGGCCGCATACTTGCAACCGATTGGGACGCCCTGGCCATCGCTTGTTGCAACGACGCTGAAGGAGGTTGCATCCAATCGCGGTCAGCCCGGACAGCTTGGTCAGCGCGGCCCGCTGCAGACCGAACTGCTGGAACAACTTTCGACATGCCCGCAGGGATCGATCACGTCGGCGTGCTGGATCGAAGCCGCGTTGGGGTCCTGGCGTGATCAACGTCGTGAATCACAAAAAGCGTTGGTCCATCTGAAGAAAGCCGAATCGCTGACCGAAAACGCCGAGGCCAAGGATTGGCTGAAGATCGCTCAGGCGCCACTGCTGGTTGGGCTGGGCCAAAAAGGGCTGGCGACCACACTGCTGGCGCCCATCATTGCGCGGGAGGACAATTCGCCCCGGATGCTGGCGGCGATGAGCAAGCTTGGCGTCATGAAATTGTCCGGCGGTTCGCCCCAACACGGTGTCCGACTTTTGCATCGAGCGGTCGTCGATTCCGGTGGTGTCCAGTGGCCGGGCGTGGCATCGGCACAGGCCGATTTGGCACTGGGGATGTTCATGATCGGCGAGAACGCGGAAGGACGCGTTCAACTGGAACAGGCCCAAACCCGATTTCAGGCCGACGGCGATTACGAACAGCTGGCCCAGTCACTTCGCAACGAGCAACGCTATCTGGAGCACAGCGAAGCGGAAAAAGAATCGGTCGCGGCAGTCAAGCGGCGTCTGGATTCGCTTCGCATGTGATGTTTACCACCCAATGGAATTAGAGGAATATCGTGAAACGGATTGCAATCTTCATGGCGGCGGCAATGTGGCTTACCGGCCTGGGTAATTGCCAAGAGGCCATGGGTCTGACCGACCCAGTGGGGCCGGCGAACGCGGGACCGGCGAGCGTGGGGCCGGCGGTCGGCACGGGTGCCGTGACGTCGGGAACCCAGCTTTACCCTGGTGAAGGAGGCTACTTCGCCTTGCCTCAGGAAACGCCGATTCAAACACCATCACCGGTCGCCCAACCCATGCCGCTTTCAACGGCGCCCATGTCAACGGGGCCCATGTCAACGGGGCCGCACCTGGGATCGGTGCCCCAGCAGGCCGCAACAGGGCCCTGTGTCTCGAATACCAACGCGTCGGGCGAAATGTGCCCCGATCATTGGACCCGATTTCATGCATTCCTGTTCCGGCGTTATGCGGGTAGTGTTGAAATGGAAAGCAAGACGCGATATCCGGAAAACTATTACGGCCGTTACACCTACCTGGAGTGGCATCCCGATTGGGTCAACACACCGGCAAACCAACTGCGAAAATCGCAATACCGCCATCACGTTGTGCGGCCCAACGATCGCATTTTTACCCCGCAATCGACCGGCCCGAACTGGCGTGTTGCCCGGCAAGCGGCGCTGCAATCGGCGGCGGTTCCGAACCGGGGCCAAATGTCGTCCGGTCACGTCGGCGAAACGGCCACGCGAACCGTTTCACGACGCACTTTTCCGGTATGGCAGGGGGCCGCTGGTGAGGCCGCCGCTTCGGGATCGAGTCGAGATTCGGATCGTTGAATCTGACATTCGATTTGTCTACGATCTGGGTTTAGGCGGTAGCAAGCCAGGTGCCGGTGCGGTGGGGATTCGGCTCGCGTGGAAGATCAGTCTTTCGCGTGTCCGAACGCTGATGTACTCGGGTAGCGAGCCAAGCCATCGATTGACTTGACCGCTCCCCTGTAAATGCACCGCTGAAAATGCGTTCCCCCTCCCACCCAAATCGAAGCTGCCGCGTTGAGCGTTTGCAATCACGGCAATTGCTGGCCGCCGACTTCCCATTTGCACCCAGCGACCTGGGCCAGCTTGACCTTGCCGCGCGGCGGGGCAGCCTGGGGTTCGAACCCGCCGATTCCCCGCTGGAAATTCGATTCCTGTACGGTGAATCGATCCGTGCCAACCCGACCGCCATTCAAGTCGTCGAGCGGGCCGCCAATCAGTGGCGGCGCTTGATTCAGGATCCGGCGACCGTGATCATCGACGTGGAAATGGTCGCCTTGCCGCCCAACATCCTGGGGCTTGCTTCGTCGCAAACCACCGACGTTTCCTATTCCGATCTACGCGCGGCGATGATCGCCGATTCCGCCATCGAACCCGATGACGGGATCATTCAATCGCTGCCCATGCCGGACGACCTTGTGTTCAGCATGAGCACGGGAGATTCCATCGCTCCGGGGGAATTTGGCGGAATCGATTTCAACGTCAATCGCGCTCATGCCAAGGCGTTGGGGCTGCTTGATCCAAGCGACCCATCTTATGTCTTGGCCGATGCGGCGATCCAGTTGAACGAATTGTTTTTCGAGCCCGAACCGACGCCCGGCGATGGTGGCGGAACGCCCGACCCGCCGACGCCCGACCCGCCGCTTCCGCCCGGGTTTCCTCCAGACGATCAACTTTTAACGCGAGACGATTCGGCGGACTCCGATGAGGCCCATCGCTGGCGGCCGTTCCAACTGCATACCGCCGACGACGATTTTGATTTCAGTGACATTTCGACCCATGTCGAGGCGACGATGGTCCATGAAATTGGACACGCCTTGGGATTTGTTTCGTCCGTCGATGATCTTGGGTTCACCAACGAAGTGTCACCACGGCCGATGGACCTGTTTCGGTTCGCCCGCGACGTGCGAAATTTAAATCCCGTCTTCGCGGATGATTTCAAAACCTTTCCACGTGAATTGCGGGGTGAGGTCAATGCCGTTGCCAACTTTGTCGAGGACACCTGGGACATTGGGCAAACGCAGTACGGACTTGAAAGGGGAATCGCAAACGGTGGCTTTCAAGCGAGTCATTGGTTGGACGAGGATCTGGCCGGCTTCAACATTGGAATCATGGACCCGACGGGCGGTCCCGGTTCGCCGGTGGATATCACGGCGGCCGATTTGCGGATGATGGACTTGCTGGGATGGGACGTCCCGCCACCCGGCGAAACACTTGAGCAAACTGCTTTCGATCCGCGAATTCTGCCACAGGACGTCAATGGCGACGGTCGCGTTTCACCGGCCGATGCCCTCCAAGTTCTCAACAGTGTCCGCCGCGATGATTCCCGCTCGGGTCTGGACGTCAATCGAGACGGTAGCACAACGCCGCTGGATGCCCTGCTGATTCTGAACCACTTGCGGTCGCATCGGAATGTTTCGCTGTCCGGTGACCTGGTGGATGTGCACTTCGGGCGCTTGGCTCAAGCCGAAGCCATTGATGCGATTGACGAAAAGAGCGACGCCGACGGTCTGCATTTCGACCCGTCGGATTTCTTGAGCGACCAACTTTAGTGTTCCGTCACGATCACAAGTCATCGTAGCCGTCGTTCGCCAGAACGCGGAAGCAACGGCGACGACCGCGTTCTGGCGAGGTTCAGCGAGATCAAAA
>JBCCRW010000024.1:0-24686 GCA_039201055.1 Planctomycetota bacterium
CAAAACCCAAATCGCCTTCGGCAAAACCCAGCGCGGCCAATTCGGCGGCGACCGAGGGATCCAGTTCATCCGAATCGGCCGATGAGTCGGTGGTTTCGGCGCTTGCAGCGGCGCCGGATTCACTGGCGGTGGTATCGTTTTCGGATGACAGGTGCTTGGCATACTCGACAAACAGATCGGCGATGGCCTTGACCATGCTTGCCGTATTGGGATTCTCGCCGGTCAGTTCCTGCATCCGGTCCGCCGTCGACAACAGCAGGATCGTGATCTCGGAGGTGACGGTTTTTTGCTCGTCGAACAGGATGTCCAGCAGGTCCTCCATGCGGTGGGCCAAGCGCGTCACGGCGCGAACGCCGACGGCACCGGCGGCGCCTTTGAGCGTATGCGAAGCGCGGCGGACGTTCCCGAGGGCCTCACGGTCATCACCGTCGACGCGCAGCCGGTCCAGGCCGTCGTAGATGGTCCGCAAATGCTCCTCGGCTTCCTCGCCGAAGATTTCCTGGAGCTCAGGTGCAACGTTTTGCCCATCGTCCAACATCTGTGCGATGTCGTGACGGCTAATTCCACCGGGAAGTGGATCGTGGGGGGATGTCAAGTCAGTCATGACGGTGGATGAATCGGAGCGGAGCAGCGGGCGGCGAGTCGACAACAGGGCGGCGAATCGGAAACGGAATGCCGAGGCGAAAACAGGTTGCCGGTTGAACGATGTGGACCGGCAAGCATTGAGGGATCAACAGTTTGCCGGGTGGCTCGTAGGCTCGTGCCCGAGCCACCGGCGTGCTGTACGCGCCGAACCTAGGCGGTTTCGTCGTCTTCGTTCTCGTTTGAGAATTCCATCGCATCTTCGGCGGCAAAGGCCGCTTCGAGTTCGATGGGGTCGATACCCTGATGAGTCGAATCATCCGCGTTGGTCGATTCGATCGCTTCGGCGGCCAAGGCGAGGGCGGCTTGGGCGTCATCAACAAGTGCCGATTCGTTTCCAAGGTGGTCACCAACGCCCAGGTCATCGTCCTGGTTCATGAAGCCCGCGTCGACGGTCTCGTAACTGGCGTCGCTTTCGCCCATCGCCGTGTCGCTATCGATTCGGAACTGCGAAACCGATTCGCGAAGTTCGGTCGCCAGTTCGGCCAAACGACCGACGCTTTGCGAAGCGATCGTACTCTGCGTCGCCGATTCACGCGTGCTGGATGAAATTTCTTCCATCGAACCGGCGATTCGTTTCGCCGAAGCGGCTTGTTCTTCCGCCGTTCCCGACACCGATGCAACCAGTTCGGACAGGATCGTTGAAACACGGTCAATTTCCGACAGCGTCGCACCAGCCTGCGTGGCCAGCTTCGAGCCTTCGACCACTTCACGAGTCGATTCTTCCATGTCGGTGATGGCTTCGCCGGTTTCGGTTTGAATGGCCTTAATCAGCGTCGAAATTTGCTTCGTCGCGTCATTGGACCGCTCCGCCAGTCGCTCGACTTCTTCCGCAACGACCGCGAAACCTTGCCCCGCGTCGCCCGCCATGGCCGCCTGAATCGAAGCGTTCAAGGCCAAGATACTGGTTCGGTCGGCGATGTCCGAAATCAGCTGGACGATTTCACCAATCTCTTGGGACGATTCGCCCAGACGCTTAATCCGCTTGGACGTTTCCTGCACCTGATTTCGAATGCGCTGCATTCCGTCGACCGTATCGGACACCGCTTGCAGACCCTGTGCGGCCGTTTCACGAGCCTTGCTGGCGACCTCGGCACTGTCACGCGTCTTGGCGGCGACCTCCTGAATCGAATCCGTAATTTGGCGAACGTCCGCGTTCGCGTTGGTAATCCGCTCGGCCTGTTCCAACGATTGGCTGGACAGGTTGCCCGAAATTTCACGCACCTGTTCGGCCGACTGGTTCACTTCCAACGTCGCTTCTTGCACGCGGCGAACAATCTCGCGTAGCTGGCTGGTCATGTAGTTCACCGAACCGGCGATCGAACCGGTCATGTCGTCCCGAACGTCGGTTGAAATCGTCAAGTCACCGGCCGCGATTTCCTCGACTTCCTGGATCAGTTCCATAATCGACGTTTCGATTTGGTCACGTTCTTCACGCGATTGAATCAGCGACAACGTGTTGTCACACATGGCGTTCAGTGCCGTGGCAACGTCACCCAGTTCGTCACGTGTCACCACGTCGGCTCGAGCGTCAAAGTCACCGATACCGATCATCATCAGCATGTCGTTGATCGATTCCGCCTGACGCGTGACTCCCTGCGCGAACCACAGAGCACACACCAGACCGAGAACCAGGCCGACGACGATGATCATCCCCGCGTTCCGAGCCAAACCGGTTGCCGTAATCGGCTGCGTGACTTCGGCGTAATCGATTTCCGACATCAGCGCCCAACGAATCGGCTCGGTGATGCCCTCGATGCCCGGGTACACGGTGATCGGTGTCCAAGAACTCAAAACCGACGTGCCGCGATAGTCATCGATGATTGCCGTGCCACTCTTGCCTTGCAGGGCGGCCTGCGAAGCAAACGTTTTGACCTGCACCTCGGGGTTGATGATCGTCGTGGCCACACCCAGGTCGTCCGCAAAGCGGCTTTCGCTTCGAAAGAGTCCATCGGCACCGACGGCATAAGTTTCGCCCGTTTCGCCCAGACCCGTTCGTTCGCCCATGATCTCGTTAATCTTTTCAATCGGCATTTGGAAGATCGCGACACCGATCTTCTTGTCGCCATCAAAGACGGGCGACGAAATAAAGCTGGCCGCACCTTCATACGAAGGCAAATAGGGTTCGTAATCGACCAGGAAGTAATCGTCTTTGTTTTCCGCCGCGGCGGCCAAGCGGAACGCGCGACCAAAGTTGGTTTCGGCGTACGGGCCATCCTTCAGCGACGTCGTAAAGTCAAGTTCTTTAAAAACGGAGTAGACGATGTCACCGCTTTCCAAATCACAAAGGAAGATGTCGTAGTACCCGAATTGCTTCAGGTAGTTTCGCACGACGGGGTGATAGGTCCCGTGCAGCTTGGAGTACTGCGACCCGTCATCGGCCTGGTCAAGCAATTCCTTGCTGCCCAGCGGGTGGGGGTTTGCGGAGATGTACTGGTGCTGCAGAAATACGGTGTCCTTGTCCAGGCCCGCCAGCTGCGCGTCGACGGGCGGCTGTACACCATTCTGTTCGGCGTACACGGTGCCAAATTCGTCGCGGTAATATGCTTCGACGTCGGCCCGCATTTTCGCCAGCTGCGCGTCGCTGACATTGGCTTGGTTTCGCGAGTCCTTCAGGGCACCCGGGAATTGCTTCATCGCATCGACAATCATTCGGTCTTCAGAGAAAGTCAAAACCTGCTTCGCGATGTTGTCGAAGTATCCCTGCACCTGATTCGCTTTAATGGTCCGAACCGACTCGAGCTGTTGGTTGGCTTGATTCAAAATGCCGCTCGAAGCCGAGCGGTACATCACGATTCCGAGGGCCAGCAGCGGGACAATCGAAACACCAACGAGCGTCAGCAAAAGTTTTGCTCGAATCTTGGTGGCGATCGCCTCGACGGGCGCCCAATTTTGAAATCGATCAAATAACGAAGATCGTGTGGACATGGTTCGGGGGGAGGGTATCGGAGGGAGGGAAGCAGGAAGGGGTTTAGTTGGCCGTCATGAACGGCTGCATGGATGGGTGGTCGAACAAACGCAGCGGGTGCAACAGCAGCACCAGCCCATCGCTCGTGCGGGCGGCTCGATCGGCCAATCCAGCCAGCGGATCGGTCAGGTCGGTGGGACAGGGAATCGCGCGGCCGGGAAAACTGCGGATGCCGACGATGCGGTCAACCACCAGGGCCGTGGTGGCGGCGCGCTTTTCGTTATGCACAACAATGATTTTTTGCCGCGGTTGGTTGGGTTCCACTTCGCCACCCACCAGCGCGCCCAGATCGGTGATGGACAGAATCTGTCCGCGGACATTGGCGATACCCCGCAGCCAAGAAGGCGTTCGGGGCAGCTTGGTGTACGCGGGGAGGCGTTCGATTTCTCGGGTGCAAGACAGTGGTAGACCCGCTTGGCGGCCCGCGGTTTCAAACACGATAAATCGTTCTTCGTCTTGACGTGACGTTGCACCGGAGTCCGTGGCGGTTTCGTCCGACGTCGCTTCGCCCAATTTGGCCATCGACGATTCAAGTCGTTCGATCAGGCCGGCGAGCGATTCGCCATCGTTGTTAGACTGCGTTTCGGCGTTCGCGATTCCGGGTTCGCCAAAGGCGGCCGCCATGGCCGCGAGCAATTCGGGATCGTCAAAGCCGGCGTCATCGTCGTGCGGTGAAGACATGGTGCGTGTGGCGTGCGGAAGGATCGTGCGGATCGGGCGATCCGACGATTCCGCGCCGCGTGTGGGAAGGGGGGAGGGGGGTGTGAAGCAAGCCGTCAGCGAGGCGGCTTCGGTGGGGGTTGTTAAGCGGTACCCTTGGCAAGCAACCGATCAACGGAGTCGAGCAACTGGTCGGCTTCAAATGGCTTGGTCAGGTATTCGTCGGCGCCCTGTTGGCGGCCCCAGGCTTGATCGCTGTCAAGTGATTTGCTGGAAATCATCAGGATCTTGGCATGCTCGGGGCTGTCCGATTTGAGTCGTCGACAAACCTGGTATCCGTTTTTCTTTGGCAGGATGACATCCAGGACGACCAAGTCGGGTTGCAAGCGCTTGTAGATCTCCAAGGCGTCATCGCCGTCGGCCGCCGTCACGACCTCATAGCCGGCATCGGCCAGCATTTGTTCGGTTGACCGTCTTGCTGTCGGACTGTCGTCGACAACCAGCACGGTGTGCATGGCATCCATGACTTACCACCCCTTTTTCAGCTCAGCCATGAACAGCTTCAGGCTTTGCGTTAATTCGGCGGCCTCTTCGCCCTGCGCCTGCAATTGTTGGATCGCGACGCCCAGCGATGCGACGACGGCGACTGCGAAACATTCACCAAGTTCGCCGTGCATTTGAAACACGTCAAACTCGCTGGCCGACTTGCGACCGATAATGCTTCGCACCGTTTTCCATTGACGCGACGAAATCGCGCTGCTGAGATTTTTAGAAACCTCATAAGCTTGCAGCACTCGATCGTTCAAGTCTTCGGCGGCACGTTCGTGAAGGTGTGCTTCGCCAAACTCAAGGACCTTCAACAAAGACTGATTGACCAGCGGGACAATCTCGCCAAGGTTCTCGTTGGCCCGAAACTCCATCACTTTGGATAGCGTGGATTCGAGTTGACAGATCAAGTCGACGCAGGCGGCATTGAGCAGCATGCGATCCTGCTGTCGCGTTTCGGCGGTGTTGGCCGCGGCGGCCTTTGGCGGGGTCGTTTGGACCGGATCGGAAGTCGTCATCGTGGAACTCGGAGGGACCGAGGGCGGGTTTCGGAAGGCGGGAGTCGGCGGAGATGCCGGGGTTTCAGGCGGGTGGCGGGTTTTTGAGCGGGGTGGCGGTCGCCAAATCGGCTGGCCGCCCATTCATTGGGCTATCAGATCAAGCCGGCGTCTTAGACGCTCGCGGTGTCCGGTGTGTTTGCGTACCGCCGAACCTTTTCGATCAAGTCCTGCGATTCAAATGGCTTGGTGACATAGTCGCTGCAACCGACCATCGATCCTCGCAGCTTGTCAAACACGCCGTCCTTGCCCGAAAGCATGATCACGGGGATCGAACTGGTGCGGCTGTGCTTCTTGATCATCTTGCAAAGCTGGTATCCGCCCAGCTTGGGCATGTTGATGTCGGAAAGGATCAGCACGGGCAAACGATCGGCGATCATCCGCAAGGCTTCAACACCGTCAGCGGCCGTGATCACTTCATAGCCGGCCGAACTCAACGTCAGGGCAACCAATTTGCGAACGGTGGGACTGTCATCGACAGCCAGCACGAGAGGTGATTCGTCAGCGGGCGTTTCATCCGCGGGCGCTGGGGCGACGGGTGCTTCATCCGCGGTTGCTTCGACAGTCGGTGCTGCGGCGGCGGGTGCTTCGGCGGCGGGCTCCGGTTCATGTTGCGGTTCATCTTGAACGACCGCTTCCGTTTCACAAACCGGATCGCTTGGAGCATCGTCCTGCGCGGTGGTTCCGCTGGAGTCCGCCAACGCATTGATGGCCTGGACTTCGTCTAGCAGTTCCGCTTCCAATTCGACTTCGGCATCCGGATTTGATTCGGTTTCAACAACCGCTTCGGGCGCAGCTTGGACGACGGCTTCGGGTTCAGCTTCGATGGCCGCTTCGGGTTCAGCTTCGATGACCGCTTCGGGTTCAACTTCGACGACCGCTTCGGGTTCGGCTTCGATGGCCGCTTCGGGTTCGGCTTCGATGGCCGCTTCGGGTTCAGCTTCGACGACCGCTTCAGGTTCAGCTTCGACGACCGCTTCAGGCTCAGCTTCGACGACCGCTTCGGGCTCAGCTTCGACGACCGCTTTAGGTTCAGCTTCGACGACCGCTTCGGGTTCGGCTTCGATGGCCGCTTCGGGTTCGGCTTCGACGACCACCTGAAGATCCGCTTCGGCAACCGTGTCCGCCAACGCTTGCTCGGTGGCGGTGATCGGTGCATCGCCGTCAGCTTCGATGTCGCAATCAGCTTCAATATCGGTCATGCCGGCAGGCGGTTCCTCGTCGACCGTGACGGCGGCATCGTCGTCGGTCATGTTTTCGCCGCGCAAGTCTTCGGCTTGGGCACATTCTTCTTCGGCTTGGGCACATTCGACCGCGTCACAGCACTCCGCGTCGTCTTGTTCCTGGCAAGCTTCCGCTTCGACGGCGCCCGCCGTCGTACTCCACCGAACCAGCGACGTCACGAACTCGATGCCCGCGGTCACGGTCTTGTCGTCACCATTGAGAGCGGCGGCTCGTTCGAGGGAGGCCAACGCGGCGGCCGGACTATCGGCCAGCCAAGCTTGCCACAACCAGGCATCGACGCAGTCCTGCAGATCGGACATGGCCGGTTCGAGGTCCATCCGAGCCATCAGCCGATTACCGGCTTGGGAGTGTTGAGCGATCGGGGCCAGCTTGAAATCGGGTTGGGAAGATTCAGACATGGTTCTGTTGGAGGGTCCCTGGTGAGGGGCGGGATGCGGGAGCCGCGGATGCTTCAATTCGGGCGGCAAAAGCGGGGAGGGTGCTCGGCAGAAGCCGAAAGCGTACGCAGCGACGCGTGCAGCAGGCAAAGTGACTCGCGATGCAACGCATCGTGACCTTCGCTGTTTACCATCACGTGTTCTGTCATAACGCGTCTCCGGCAGGAGCCACGGGGGCTGCCTGAATCAAGCCGGAGCCAATGAACGTGTGGCGAAACGATGACCCCCCGTGCCAACACTTGATGTGGCCGAACACCGACGTGTCCCCATCCACCAAGCGTCGTGGGAGTGATCGTCACTCCAAATCGAACGACTACTTCTTGAGGTGTTCGTCGATTCCTTCTTCTTTCCAAACCGCCAATGTCTTGACGTCTTTGTCGACGATCTTGACGCCAATGGCGTTGACGGGAAATTCGTATCGCTTTTGGATTTCGATCCAGTTCTTACGGATGTGCTCGGGAAGGGCCATGTTGTTGACTCCGGGGATGAAGCATGTTCCACCCGGATCAGGGGGAACATTGAAAGTTAGGACACGTGAGGGCAAATGGCCGACTTCGGCCGGTGTTTTGGTGAAACTTTGCGGGCTTCTATTGAAAACAACCCTGCATATCGGAAATTTCGGAACGAAGCTCGCCGGCGAGTTGTTCGGGCACCCCGCTGACGCCAATCACGGCGCTGGAAATGCCCTCGCCCAGCACCCGCCGGGCGACGTTGCAAACCGAATTCAAGTCGACCTCATCGATTGACTGCAACAAATGGTTTTGTTCGAGAGGGTTGCCGAAATAGTGTTCCTGCATCGCCAGTCGGCTGACCCGGGTTTGAATCGAATCGCTGGATAAATACGCTTGCCCACGCGTTTGCATTTTGGCCTTCCACAATTCTTCCTCGCCGATTGGCTGGTCTTCCCAAGCCAAACGCGTCAACTGTGTGTAGACGGCCGTGATCGCCATCATCACGGTTTCCGGCGGCGTTGAAACTTCGATCACCAATGCTCCGCCACGACGGTAGGCGTGCAGTTGTGAAGACACGCAATACGCGATGCCCATGCGTTCGCGAATCTCGCGATACAAACGCGAACTCATCCCACCACCGAGCAAATTCGAAAGCACATGCAGGGCGTATCGGTCCGGGTCGGCGTAGGCGGGCATTGGAATCATGATCGATACCAGCGCGCTGCGCCGCGCGGATGATTCCACGATCAAGCCGTGTTGCGAAGTTGCCAGCGGGAGCGATTGGCGGGTGTCATCACCCCGCAATTGCCACAACGCGTCATGGACCTGTTCGACAATCGAATCGTGATCCAGGCGGCCGGCGGCGGCAACGATCAGGCGATCGGGCGTGTATTGCGTTCGAATGAACCGTCGAACGTCGGCGGGTTCGATTCGGCCCAGGCCCTCCGGGGTGCCGATAATCGACCGCCCCAGCGGGTCGCCTGGCCAAAGCAGCTGCTTGAGTCGTTCGTCCAAACTCGACTCGGGTGAATCCTGGTGTTCGTCCAATTCGTGCTTGATGACCTCCTTTTCATGATGCAGCCGTTCGTCGCTGAACTGAACGTTCGACAGCATGTCACCCAGCAAATCCAACGCGTACGTCAAATAGTCCGACGTTACGGTGGCGTTGAGGCAGGTGTAATCACGTGCGGTAAAAGCCCCGAGTTGTCCGCCGGCGGTATCGATCAATTCGGCGATGTCTTGTTCACCGCGAGTCCCCGTTCCCAGGAAAAACGCGTGTTCACAAAGATGCGCAATGCCAGCGTGTTGCTCGGATTCATCTTGCGGCCCGACATCGCCAACGATCGTCAAAGCAACACTGTGGCAGTGCGGGATGGATTCGGTCAGCACACGGATGCCGCTGGGAAGCCGGCTCTTTCGAACGTCGCAGGGTGTAAGGACTTCCGTCATGATGAGTTGCGACGTGGGTTGGTGGTTCGGAACCGAATGCGGAGACACGATCAGACGCTGGGCCCGCTGTATCGCCATAGATATCTAGGTCCGATTCACCGACCGGGCGTCCATTGACGGCATTTTTTCGCCGCCTGATGCGGATTGGTAATCTACCTTTCGACGTCGATGGAACCGCCGCAGCATCTAGGCCAAACGCTTTGCAGCCGCGTCGTTCGTCTTCCCCCACGGATGTCCTCCCACCTCTGCAATCAAACCCGCGTAGACATGAATTCTCACCGCAACACATTCGCCAACGCCGTCACCGCTACCGCTTTGGTTTGCGCCGCAGCGGTCGTCGGTAGAGCGATTTGGAACACCCCGGAAACGGCGACATCGACAAGCGAAGCGACAACGCTTGAAGCACAAACGGTCGCCTTTAGCGAAAGCGCGCCTGCCGACCCAACTAGCGAAGCGACCGAAAAGCCGCGCGTTCGTCGCACGGGACAACTTTCCACCGCAACCCTTCGTTTGATGGAAGCCAGCCAGCGACTTGCTGCCGAACAACAGGCAGCGACCGAGCAGGTCGACGTTGTCGTGCCGAGCTCGAACACCGAGCAAGTTGAAAATCCCGAGCAACCCGAAACTGCTCAACAAAGCGAATGGGCCGAAACGAAAGTCGAAGTTACCTTGGATACCCACGGCAGCGACGGCTTGACCGGCGAGCAAGACGACACCGAGTTGAAGGGCGACACCAAAGACGATGTTGATTTCGCGGACAACGATGAAGCCGTCGTTCGCAACGAGACTCAACCAGCAACATCCGATGACAATCAGTCCGACGATGACATTCAGTCCACGATCGGTTCGAGCGTTCAGGAAGCGGTAGACGTTCAGGCTGAAAACGCCGTCGAGATGAAAAACGCTGCCAATCCGAACCCAAACGACGCGCAAAATGAAATCGCCGCCGATGCTCCGGGGCAAGTTGGCGTTGATGAAATGGCACAGCCGGCAGAAAAGAAAGCCACTGCGAACGATGAATTGCGAATCGAGAATCTGAAAGACAACCAGCGGGCTGCGCTTGTCTACGTCGAAAACAAGTGGCACACGATCGCCGTCGGCGGCAAGTTGGTCTTGCCTGGGGCCCAGGCGCGGATGATTAGCTTGGTCCGAGCCGAGCGATATTCCACGACACCGGTGTCCTACCAAGCCGGCGAATATCAACTGCGTTTCGAAAACAACGAGTGGAAGCTGATCGCGGCCCGCTAACGGAACGACGACCAATCCGTCGCGCGCCTGTCCGTCGCGCGACTCGTTCCCAGGCTTCTCCTAGGGAGGGAATGTCCTCGAAGCTAACGCTTCTTTTTCAGCTTGCGATACCCGGCCCGTCGCTTCCGGCCCCAGTCACAGCTCATCGGCATCGTCCGAGTAACTGAGCCGCTGGCCGAGCTGTAAGCGAATCCACGGGTACCTGATTTTTGCGGCCCACCGCTGCGATCCCGCCGCATCCAAGGCCCATTTTTTGCTGTGCCCAAACCTCGCCGCCAAACAAAACCAACGACGCAAACTACAGAACACAGCCAACCCGGGAGCGTTGGGAATACTGGCTGATGGCTTCGTTGCCAAATCGATTTTGCTTCGTCGTGCCTTATTCCCATCGTGTTTTTGGTGCCACTGGGTACTTGGTCTTCGCCAGAAGCGCGAGATCGCGGACACCACCCTCTTCGGGCGAACACCGGCCGCCCCCAGGTTTAATCAAAAACCTTTCCAAAAAATGCGTTGGAATCTGGACTGCCCGTTCGCGCATAATAGGTGGCAGAACCCTCCACCGCCTTCCCACCTCACCCCCTCCTTGGCGGGACTTCCATGACGAAACCCGATTGTCGTCGTCGCATGTTGCTCCGCTCGCTTGCAGGCACGCTGGCGATCCCCACACTACCTTCGCTGGCCAGTGAAACGGCGGGCGTCATCGAATCCTCCGATCCGAATTCAGCCGATGGCCAGGCTCGGCGCTTTGTGGCGATTGGCAATTTGCTCGGCTTTCAAACCAAGCACCTTTTTCCTGAAACGACGGGGAAGGATTTCGAGAGCACTCGATTGCTGCAGCCGCTGGATGACCTTCGCGAGCACCTGACGGTTTATCGAGGCCTGGATCACGGGCTTAACGGAGGCCACTTCGCCGTCCACACGTTTCTGTCCGGTGTCTTGCATCACGAGGCCAAGAATCGTCCCGACGGCAATGTGACGATTGACCAATTCATCGCTGATGAAATGGGTACTCAAACGCGTTTCGCTTCCTTGACGGTGGGCTCGGAGGGCGGCATTCACGGTGGCTGCCAGATGTCATGGACGCGGTCGGGGGTTCGAGTTCCACCGATTACAGGACCGGCCGAACTGTTTGACCGTTTGTTCACGGTTGAAAATGCGGAACGGCGCGCGGCCAACGCACGGGCTAACAAGCTGCAAGACTCAATTCTCGATTCCATCCAAGACGAAGCGAAGTCGCTGGAGCCTCGCATCAACGGCGAGGATCGCGACAAGCTCGATCAGTATTTCACATCCATTCGTGATGTCGAAAAGCGTTTGGCGGCGCGACAAAAATGGGCCGAGCAACCCAAGCCGGAAGCCCCCTTCGAAAAGCCCAGTGACACAAACACGGTCGAAGACCTACCGATGTTGTATGAGTTGATTGCCTTGGCGTTGCAGACCGATTCGACTCGTGTCGCGACCCTGGAAATCGGCGGTAGCTTTCTTCCGCATCATTTGGGCATCGACCATTCGTACCACGGGTTGTCGCATCACGGCAACGATGAGGAGACGATCGAAAAATTGGTGAAGCTAGAGACTTACCAAATTGAGCAATTCGCCAAGTTTGTTGCCCGGTTGGCAAAAATTGACGACGGCGACGCCAGCTTGCTCGATTCCACCAGCGTGCTGTTTGGCAGCGGCATGGGCGATGGGAATCGCCACAAGAATACCGACCTGCCCATCATTTTGGCCGGCGGCGGTTACGGTAGCGGGACCTTCAAAAAGGTGCCCCATGAGGGTTTGAACAAGGTTCCGCTTTCAAATCTACTGCTGGACATCGCTCGTCGTTGCGGTGTCCACGCCGAATCTTTTGGTGGCAGCACCGGCACGTTCGCTTAATGGGTACGCTGGTTTTACCGCCAATGTCCACGCGATTCCTGCCTCCGATGCGAATGCTGGTCGCAGCGCTGACGCTAACGCTGGCTGTCGCTCCGGTGCAAGCTTTTGCCGACGGAGACACCGAGCGACTGCAGAGCTTGCTTTCGTCGTACTGCCTGGACTGCCACGACGCTGCTTCGCGGGAGGGCGATCGGGATTTTGAATGGTTGCGTTTGCCGTTGGACGATCACGCGGCGTTGATTGCGGCCGACGAAATCATCGACCAGGTGACGCTTCGTGAGATGCCACCCGAAGATGCCGATGCCCCCACCGATGACGAGCGTATCGAATTGGTCGAATTGCTTCGTGGCGGTATTGCGGACGCTCGCCAACGTTTGGAGAGCACCGGCGGCCGCACAGTCATGCGGCGGCTTTCGCACCGCGAATATGAAAACACGTTGGCGACGCTGCTGGATCGCCGGGTCGACACCCTTGGCTTGACGGCGGATTTTCCAAAAGAGAACACACGCGAGCACTTGGACAACATCGGTAGCGCCCTGGTCACCTCGGGTTTCCTTCTGGACCAATACTTCCAATCCGCCGACCGGTTGATCGAGACGCGACTGGGCAAGCCCGCGATGCCACCTCAAGATTGGCACTTCACCGACCATTTTGTTCAATACGAGGAGCTTCGTGGACCGCACGAATCCGTGTTCGATTTCGAATACTTGTGCTTGTATGAACAGCCCAACACCGACACACGCCAGGGCGGCTATGGTCACATCGAGGATTTTCTCGATGGCGTGCCGGTTTCGGGGCTATACAAAATTCAGGTTCACGCCCAGTCGATGCACCGCGACACACATTACGATCCAAAGATTTTTCGCATCGACTTTTCCGAACCCTTTCAACTCGCCGTGGTCCCCGGCGACGTCCGCAAGGGACACATTCACTATCCCCAAGCGATCGAACCGATCTTGGCCAAAACGGTCGTGCCGGATGATGCACCGGAGTGGCTGACATTCACGGTTTGGCTGGACGCGGGGCAGACACCGCGATTCATTTTCCCCAACGGACCGTACGAATCGCGGGCGTCGGTGATCGAAACCAACAAACGCTACAAAAAGGAATTCAAAAAGCCGAAAGACGGCGTGAATCGTTCCACCCTGCTTCGCGAGGGGAAACTGCCGCACATCCGCATTGATGAAATCAAGATTCACGGACCGCTGCCCGAAGATGGCGGATCACGCGAGGAGGTGGCAGTATTCGGACCCGGTGGCTTTCACCCGGACCTGGCCATCGAACAACTCGAGGCGTTCGCGCGTCGGGCCTATCGTCGGCCGCTGACCCGCGAAGACCGCAAACGCATCGAGCGAATCTATGAGCGGCGAATTGACGACAATGCCGGCCCGCGACAGGCGGCGTTGGATTCAGTCAAAATGATTTTGTGTTCGCCGTCGTTCTTGTACCTGTTGGAATCGACCGAGGAGGAGACGACTCGGTTGCAACCGCATGATTTGGCCGCACGCTGGTCCTATGCCCTCTGGGCGGCCCCGCCGGACACACCGCTATCGTCACTTGCCGACGCCGGAAAGCTGGATGATCCCGCCATCGCAAAAACGCAAATCGAGCGAATGCTGGACGATCCGCGATCCGAGCAATTTGTGAGCGGTTTCCTGGACGCGTGGCTTGGTCTTCGAGAGATTGGCAGCTTGCCACCACCACGAAAACGCTTCAAGGATTACTACGCGAAAGCCTTACCCGAGGCGATGAAGTCCGAAGCCAGGTTGTTCTTTAAGCACCTGCTGGAACACAACGGATCGGCAACCGACTTGATCGACAGCGATTACACGTTTGTCGATAAACGACTGGCGACAATGTACGACCTGCCCGAGGCGAAGCGTCTGCGTCAGGCCGATGGCTTTCAAAAAATCGACTTGCCGGATCGTTCGCAACGTGGCGGTGTGTTGGGCATGGCGGCAGTGCTAACCGCCAGTGCCAACGGTGTGGAAACGTCACCGGTAACCCGTGGTGTTTGGGTCCTGGAGAACTTGCTGGGGATGGGGCCGCCACCACCGCCGGACGAAGTGCCATCGATTGACGCCAATGTCAGTGGAGCGACAACGATCCGTGAGAAGTTAGAGTTGCATCGGCAGGATGCGGCGTGCAACGTTTGTCATCGCAAGATCGATCCGATGGGCTTTGCACTGGAAAACTTTGACCCGATCGGGCAATGGCGGAAACGCTATCCCAAGGCCAAGGGCGAAAAGAAGGCGGCCGAGATCGACCCGACGGGAACGTTCCCATCGGGCGAATCCTATGCGAACTTCGCCACGTACAAGCGGCTACTGATGGAAACACGCAAGGACGTTTTTATGCGGCATCTTGTTGAAAAAATGCTGGCGTATGCCGCCGGTCGCGAAATTGAGCCGAGCGATCGTTTTGTCGTCGACGACATTGTCCAAAGGGTGCGTGAAGACGATGACGGGTTACGAACGATGGTCGTTGAAGTTTTGCAAAGCACAATCGTCCGATCGCGTTAAGCGTCAGTCGGGAAAAAGTGTTAAGGCGCGGGTGTTTCGCCAAACACAACGGTCACCGCAAAGATCAGCGCGGCGACACCAACGATGGCACACGGCACCGCCCAAAATGTTTTCCAGTCGGTTTCGGATTCCGTCGTCGGTGTGACGCTGTCGGTGGCCAGCACCGCGTCGGGGGCATCCGGCTGGGCGGCGGCATCCGAAGCGATGTCTTTGGACCCCATGCCATCGGAAACAGTGCCATCGAAATCGGTGCCATCGGTTCGAACATCCACTTGACGAGTCAGCACGCCGTTGAACCAACCCGAAAGTTCCGATCCAACGTACATTCCGACGCCATACACCAGGAACGCGTAAACCCCCTGGGCGCTGGCGGTTAAACCTTCCGAAGCCACCTTGTTGGCGTTAATGAATCCGGCACCAAAGAAAAAGTCAAAACAAACCCCGTGGATCGCGACGCCGAATAGCACCAACCCGATCGGTCGGCCGATCGCAAAAAGTCCGAAGCGAAACGCCCAAGCGGCAATGCCCACCAACAGCACCCAATTCATGTTCTTTTCTTTTTCACCCAAGAACCACGGTAGGGTTAGCAAAAAGAAAATTTCAATCCATTGGCCGATTGTCATGACCGGCCCGACGGTGCGGGCGGGAACGCCTGATTTTTCCAGATACAACGCCGCAAATGCGAAATACAAACCCATCGCCGTGGCGGCAACCAAGGTGACACCAAAGAACGCCGGCGAATCCGCGACCAACGCGAATGCATCGGTGAAGACTTTTCCGGCCGATTGCAACAACGTCAACACTTCGCCCTCCGGCGGCGTGGGCGGCGTGCTCGGCATGCCCAGCGAATACGCACCCATCGCCAGCGAAAGCGCACCGGCCAGCAGCAGCGGCCGCTCGTTGACCGGTTGGCCTTTTTTCAAGATCAGGACGTGCGACAAGCCGGCGGCGATCCAGCCGATCGTTCCAAACACGCGAATCCAAGGAAACACCGAATCCGCTTGCCCGGCGAAAATGTCCTGATCGTTCTTGAAGACAATTGCGTTGACCAGCACCAGCGTTGGCGCAAAGAAAAACGCGTAACCCAACGAAAGCGCAAAGAAGGGCTTTTCCCGGTGGCAAAACGCCATGCCGAACAAGAACATTGCCCCAACGAAGTGGGCTACCGCCAAGACATGCTGGACTTCGAAATAGCGATCCGCCAAGGTCCCCACGAACAGCGTCGAGAGGATCGCGCCGAGCGGGACGGCGCCGTAAATTCGCCCGATCCAAACCCGCGAGAATCCGCGGTGCTCCAGCAGATTACCCAGGACAACAATCCAGGCTCCCCAAATCGCGAACTGAAGGAAATGCAGCAGGCAAAAGTCCCAATGATCCGCGACAAAGGAAAAAAACTGAGTCATTTGTTCTTGGTGTAAGGCTCGGGTTCGATCGCGGCGAGCGGGCTGTCGTCACGCGCGAAAAACATCAGGTGTTGCTGAGGCAGGCGATTGTACTCGCGGACCAGCTTGAAGCCGTTGGCCGTGTATTCCTTCATGATCTGCCGCTTGGACATTTTGTGCAGTGGCTTGATCGGAACCGCCGGGTCTTCCTTGCGAAATTCTAACAACGCCACGACTCCCTCGGGCTTTAGCGCACGACGAATCCAGTACAGCATCGATTCGGGATGTGAAAATTCGTGATACACATCGACCAACAGCAGCACGTCCAATTCACCGGCGGGCAGCTTGGGATTGTCGACTTCACCCAGGATCGGCTTGATGTTCGTGATGCTGTTTCGGTCCGCGCGAGCCTTCAACATCCGCAGCATCTCGGGCTGAATGTCGACGGCAAAAACCTTCCCCTGCTCACCCACGGTGGTGGCCATCGGTAGCGTCCAATAGCCGTTGCCACAGCCCAGATCGCAAACCGTCATGCCGGACTTAAGCCCCAGAATCTTGAACGATTCGGACGCCTGTTCCTCTTGATCGCGATTGGCCCGGACCAACCAACCGGCACCCAAATGCGACATGTATTGGGCCACCACACGACCCATGTATTGGCGGCGTGCATCTTCTTTGGGTGGCCCCGCATCGGTGGCACCCGATTTCTTTCTCGCATCTTCCGCCGTCTCTTTCGCTGTGGCTCCCGAATCCGGCTTGCCTTCCTGGGCCAGCAAATCGCCGGCACCGGCGATCATTCCCACCATGAACGCCGTGGCCAAAAACCACCGAACGGGTGCGGGATTCCGGCGACACCAAGACTTCAACTTCAATTTGGACATCAACGCTCCATGGTAAAAGGTCCGTTTGGCCAGCGGGCAAGTCGATCGGGAACAGTGAATCGACCCCGCAGTGTAACCGTTCCTCAGAAATCTCTCTTTCGTCCAAACCCCGGCATTTGAAACACTGCTCGCGATACCGCCACGCCCACCTCGGAGTCCGAAAACGTGTTTCGCCGAAGCTTTGCCTTATTGGTCATTGTTGCCCTCCTTGTTGGCTCGGACGCTGCATCGCGATTGACCAGTGCCCAAGATTCGAAGTCGATTGGGGAAAAATCCGACACGAACAAGGTACTTCTCCGCTATCGCCTGCGTCCGGGCACCCAGCTGTTTTACGAAATCGAACATACCGTGCGTACCAAGACTCGGATGAACGATAGCGAGGACACTTCCGAAATGAAGTCCACATCGCGTCGTCATTGGAACATTCGCGAGGCTTCCGAAGGCAACGTGACGTTCGAAAATGTGCTTGACGCGGTGTCGATGATCCAGACGACTGGCGTATCGGAGATTACGTGGTCGAGCGATTCCGGCGAAGAGCCGCCGGCCACGTTTGCGGGCATCCGCGAAAAAATTGGCAAAACGATTTCGACCGTGACCGTCAACGAGATGGGCCAGGAAGTTGAACGACTCAAAGACGACGGCACCAAGACCGATCTGGGCATGGGTTCGCTAACGGTGGCCTTTCCAAAGGATCCGATCGCGATTGGATCATCGTGGAGCATTCCACGAGAGATTCGCGCACGCGACGAAGACGGCAACCCGCAGAAGATCAAGATAAGCGAACGCTACACGCTGGACCACGTCAAAACGGGAATCGCGACCTTAGCCGTGCAAAGTCAAATCCTGACGCCCATCGACAGCCAAGCCATCAAGGCCCAGGTCGTTCAGCAATTGTCCAATGGGGAAATCAAATTCGATGTGGATAACGGCTACATGATTGAAAAGCGATTGGATTGGGATGAAAACGTCATTAGCTTTCGCGGGCCCAACAGCGCGATGGAGTATCGGGCACAGATGATCGAGCGGCTGGTGCCCGCTGATTCTGTCCGCCAAGCGTCCAAGCCGTAGGACAGCCCAGGTACCAGACCCAACCGATCAGGGTGAGTTGCCAAAGCGTGACCGAGAGTGGGGACTGGCGCATCAGCGGTGCCAGGGTCCTGCCGACCTTGCTTTCCTCCCACAAGCGTTGCTGCCGAATAAATCGATGCATGGAGCGATCGTTTGAACCCGGCCAATGCTTGGTGTGTTCCCAACCCAAGCGTGTGCGTCGCCAGCCCTCCGCCGGTGCACCACGTAGCACAACGGGGCGGGCGATTGTTTCCATTGCTTGGGGGTTCCCACCGGAAAAAGCGGAACCACCGGTTTCGATTGCGACCGCAGCATTGAGATCAGCGGGTCGCACAGCGGCCCCCGAGACCCGGCCTTCTGGCACGATCGTTTGCAGGTTCAGCAAGCTGAACGCCGACATGACCGTCGGGAGCAGTACGAACTGGTGAACGATCAGTCGGCGGGGCAGATCGGGATCATGCCATGAAAACAATTTCCACATGGCCGAAATGGTCTTGCAGCTTTCGATCCAAGCGGCATCGCGAACCCGATCATTTGTTCTAAGTGCTTGGTCACAAGTGACTTCCGGTTCAGCCGGCCGTTAGCGGCTCAGCCGCTCGTGTTGACTGGACGCGACGTATCTGGGTGGGGACGAGGCGTGGGGTCAACGATGGTTGCTTTTCGCAGTGGCTGCGAAAGGTTAAAGCGAGACGTGGCAAGGTCCCCCAGCAACGGCTGGCAAAGCCCACAAAACCGTCAAGAACGAACACCTCATGCGTGTGGACTGGATGGTCCTGCGACGCTCACCACCGGTTCATCGCCCAATGAAAGCTACCGTTTTGTGACGTGAGTTGGGGCACCTGCTAAATCCATCCGCTCGCGTCATGGGCCGCGTCCCGATCCATGTGCAATCGACCGCGGACGCCCGGGCCGATCCACCATTCGAAAGCCCGATCACACTTGAGAATCTTTTAATCGCGTCATGACCGCAGCATCGATCACTCTTGAAGACGTCTTCCGAGCCGAAATTCTTCCCGCCTTGCCGCACAGTGCCATCAGCCTGTTGCAGTTGTCGCAGCGACCGGACACTGGACCGGCGGACTTCGCCAAGCCCATCGAAGCGGACCCGGGCTTGATGGGGCAAGTGCTGAAGTTTGTCAATTCGTCGTACTTTGGATTCAGCCGCGAAATCATGGGCGTCCAGCAGGCTTTGACGCTGGTGGGAACTCGGGCGATCACCAATTTCGCACTTTGGAACGCCGTATTTAGTGTGATTCCCAATCCGAAGTTCGGCCCCTTCGATTTGAAGTCGCTTTGGCAGGATTCGTTGCGTCGCGCCGTTGTGGCCAGATTGGTCGGCAAGGCAATCGGCGTCGAGAATGCGGAAGACTTGTTTGCCGGTGCCCTGCTGCAAGACATGGCGATTCCGCTGTTGTTGAAGGAGCTGCCCGCCGAATACGAATCTCTGGTGCAACGACGTGTTTCCGAAGGCCGCCGGTTGAGTGGTTTGGAGAAGGAGATGTTTGGCTGGGATCACGCCGACGCGGCCGCGATGTTGGCCAAGCGTTGGAACTTGCCCGAGGACTTTGTTTCCCTGATCGCCAGCCACACCCGCTTGAAAGAACTATTGGCCGCCGGACCGGCTCAGCAAGGTGCCGCGTGCGTCGCGCTGGCATCACTGCTGCCGGCCTGCAGTGACCAGGGTTGGGACGAGCAAAAGGACTTTGTCTTTGGCTTCCAAACGTTGACACAGGGCCACGCAGTCGACATGAATGGCCTGCTTACCGAAGCCGACCAGACAACCACCGAATTCGCGCCGGTTTTGAAATTGCCGGTCCCGCAGCGATCCATCATGGACTATCTGAGCGAGTAAAACGCGCCCATCAAGACGACCGCCGCTCAACCGCGGGCGTCAAACCGACCCGGGCCCGCCGTGTTTTGTCCGTCGGCAATTCTCGCGGCATTGGCAACCAGTTGATTCATCGCGTCGCCGGTGGATTTGACCGCGTCGAGTTGCTTTTTCATCAAGGCGACCTGGGTCTTTTGGGCCTCGGAAGCCTGCTTCACTGCCATGACTTCGCCAGCGGGTCCGGATAAAGGTGACATCAATGCGCCATCGGTTGAAGAAGAAGAAATGGTCTCGTCGGTCATCGACATCCCGCCCCGACGCCATCATCGCTGCGGCATCTTCCGGACGCGAAACAGCAATTGCGGTGCGGGTCATAACGATTGCCCGTGACTAAGCCGGCAACTGCCGGGGAAAGGGTGGCTTTTGAGCCCTGGGAAGCGGCAGGTCGTATTCCTCCTGAAAACGACGTCGCTCGACGGCCGTGGCGTAAAACTTCAAATACGTCTCGTTATCCTCGACGCATTGCCAACGAAGCTTTTTGCCCGGCAAGTCGACTCGCTTTTCACAGCACGGAAGAATGTCACGATAAATGACGCGATAAAGGTCGCGATCGGAAAGGTGGTCGGTCATTTGCAGAAACACACCGTTTCCAGCCAAACGTTGGATGACGGTCTGCAATTCGGCGGCCAGTTCTTTGTCGCCAAGCGAATCCGGGCTGGGGATTTCAAGTGGCGGGTGAAACCACTGGGCGATGGGCAAAGCCGGGGCTCGCTCCCACGCCAGGATCGATGCCAAGTATTCGTTTTCCGCGCGGAGCGACATCCGCGTGACCGAACCATCAATGGATTCGTCGCGATACGGTTCCAGTTCGTCACGTAGCCGTGCGTTGATTAGCAATAAATCAACGTCGCCCAACGCGGGTTGGCTCGTTTCGTTTGCGTCCATTGTCCAGGTGTGTTCTAGGTCGAGGCCGCCGCGAACCAAGGTCCCCCCGTTGGCCCACGCCGACATGCCGATGGTATCCGAAGCCCCGGTTGCCTCAAGCGACTTCAGTAGCCGAAGACGCGAGTGTCCACAAATTTCAAGCACCGCCCTTGGACTGATCGTTACGAGCGGAAAGTCTTCACGCGCCCGAACCCCTCGCTTGTGTGAGGGCTCCCGCAAGATCGAGTTGGCTTGCCCCGAGATCGCGCTACTTCACCGGGTAAAGCGGCAGTTCAGCAGCCTGGAACAAATGCGCCGCTCGCATCAGCCCAATCGACGACAAACCTGCTGCCAGCCTCGCGATCGCTTGATCGTCTTCCAAGCAGGTCACATCCCAGTCGTCCGCCCACGCGGCCACATCGGGACCGCCGCAAACCAAAATGCGGTGGTCTTCCAAACGCTTCGCCCAAGCGCGCGTCACCGCCAAAATCGGGTCATACGGAAGAAACGGATGTTCCTCGGTCCGCGCTTCGGCCGGTGACCGGTCGACGTCCTCATCAAGCTCTGGCAACGTGCCGCCGCTTGGACGCGACGGCACATCCACGCACTGGGTACATATCACCAACGTGCCCTCGGCTTCCAGGTACGGAAGTGCGTTGTCGATTGCCGCCAAGACGTCGGCGAGGTTCTGAATCGCTGGATCACCGTCCATCGACGCAATCACCAGTTCAAACGTCGGCTTCTCGGCTGCCGAAACGATCCCGTTGTCGGTGGAACTCTGATTGGGTCCCGGCTGCTTTGAATGCCGAAACCGTCCGCGCAGCTCGCACAATTCGCCATCGTCGTTGACGACCGCTTGAAACCAAAACAAAACGCCCAAGTGCCAGGGGATATCCGGCAACGTCGAAACGGTCCCCACATCCGCGCTCGCTTGCGCACCGGAAACATCCGTCGACCGATCGTTCTTGAAACCGCCCCAACGGCGTTGGGCATCGGTATCGGCAAGTTTGGGATAAATCCACGCAGCACCGGCGCTGACTTCGGGATCGCGGGTCCATTCGATCGGAAGCACACAATCCGCGTCCACGAGCGCTTTGGACAAATACATGGGATCGGCATTTTCGTCGGCGGCGACAAAGGCAACCTGCCCGCGTTCCTTACCAACGTGCGATTCGGCGAACACGCGATCGCCCCAGTGCGTGTTCGCCCAAGCGACATCGTCTTCGCTGACGCCCGCTTCGAAAACGATCTCGACCCTGGCGACATCCAATCGTAACAGCGGGTCGACAATGGTTTCCAACGCCGCGCGGATGCTCGGAAGTCCCCGCGGAACGGCAATTGCGATCCGATCATCAACCATCGCCAGCTGAGACAATCCGACCCCTTCGATGTTGGAGTGTCCATCGACACCCGCTTGGTCAAGCGAAATCGTGGACCAATCGCGGATCGCCGGCTTGGAAATCGACGCGATGGGTGTGACGGACAGACCACCGAGTCGCGTTTCGGGATGATCAAATCGCAAACTAAAAACCGGGGCGGAAGATGGCGGAATGGATAACATCGAAGCAGGCAAGTTTACCGATTTCCGCGTTTTTGCACGACAACCGCCCGCCATTGGCAGCGCCGGACCAGAGTTGTCCAGCGGCAAGCGATCTTATAGGTGACGGGCCAAAACCCGATCACCAAACTCACTTCTCGGGGGAAACAAAGGATGAACCGTTTACTACGCCAGGCGATGAGCCATCCCGATCACTTCGTCGTTGAAATGGAATACGACGATGCTAAAGGGAACCGCACCAAGCGTCTGGTCAGCCCGATCCGCTTTATGGGCAGCTACCGCTTTCTGGGATTGTGTTTATGTCGCGAACAACCACGACAATTCCAGTTGGCACGCTGCCGAAATTTGCGTCTGATCCCGGCACACGAGGTCGCCATGCCCACACCCATCCAAGAAGTGTGCGCATAGGCACCGCGTGAAAACGAAGTCGTTTTTTGGCACGTCAATCGCGAGGCAACTCAGCAGCCCGCCTCTCCGAGGCGGAGTCGATGATACGCCTCGGAGAGGCGAGCGACTTTAGCGAAGCAACCCAGTAACCCGCCTCTCCGAGGCGGAGTCAATGAAACGCCTCGGAGAGGCAAGCGACTTTGAAGTCGCTTCCCTACGGCAACTTGCCGGGATCGTTGGTAATCATGATTTGATCCAAACGAGTCCCCGCTTCACGGACTTTGATCTTCAAGCTGTGAATGCCGGCTTCCAAATCAAACGTCACCTCCGACTTTTCAAATCCGTCGGTAACGGTTTGCCAGGACGTTCCTGACCCCGTGACGGCAAGGTGCCACTGGACCCATTCGCCATCATTGACGGCGACCCAGAACGAATTGGTGCTGTTGGACGAAGCTCCGACCAAAGCGGCGATTGAGAATGTACCCGCTCGCGACAATTCAAAATCGTAGGTCAATTCGTCGCCCGCCGGCGGCGTGTGGTAGTTCGGGCCGCTGCCGTCAGCGGCCACGACGTATTCGTTACCGTCGGAATCCACGCGAATTTCCCAATCCCCGTTAATGGAATCCGGATCCGCGGCGTCAATTTGAATCGTCGTCTTGTCTTGCGGGGCAAACACCCATTTGTCCAAGACCGTCCCGTCCTCACGAACGCGAACTTCCAGCATGTGTTCGCCAACGTCCAAATCGAACGTGATCGCGTGACGATCCCAACCCTGGGTGACTTCGTGCAGAGCATATTCGCTGCCGGTGACCGGAGTGTGCCACTGGATCCAATCGCCGCCATCGACACGCACCCACACGGAATTGTCGCGCCCGCTGACCGCCTTCACGATCGCGGACAATTCGTACCGAGCACTGACATCAACGTCAAATTGATACTTGACTCGTTTGCCGTGCGGCGGTGAATCGTAGTGTGATCCGGTGTGGTTGGGTGCGACGAGTGCTTGCCCACCCGACGCATCGGAATCGTGGAACTTCGTCCACGGATGATCGGCCCATTCGTAATCCTCCGCTTCGAACATGATGTCGACGGCTTCGGGTTCGGGATTCTGGTAGTGGCTCGGATCGCTGTCGGAAACCGAATCGGCATCGACGGTCGCCAAGTTGCCGTAAATCGCATTGGCGACGGTGTCGAACTTCAGCTTGCTGATCTTGAAACGATCATCCGGTGTGTCATCGGCCAGCGAAGCGGCCAAGACCAACACGTTGGCTTGAGCACCGGCGGCGTTGAAATCGGCCCAGCGAGCCGATCCGATCGCGGTGTTGTTTGTTTCGGAGATTAGCGAATCCAGGACGCTGTCGCCCAAATTTGCGGCGACCGAAAGCGGATCGCCGACCGTTCCCAACCAGACCGAAAGGTCGCTGTCATGAACGACGCTGTCCAAGAACGCTGAATCGACCACAACGGGTTCGCTGAAGGTAAAGACAACGAAGTTCTCGCGATGCAAATTGTCGACACGATGCGTGCCGCTGGTACCGTCACCTTCCGACGTGTCCGTGACGCCCAGACCGCCCGAGAACGCGCCCAGATAGGCGGGATCGTAGACGCCCGAATCATCTTTGCTGTACGCCCGCGCGGTGATCGAAACATCGGCCACAAAGTAGTCGCGAATGTTTCCGTCGGGCCCATCAAGCGGCGAATTGCCGTCCAGCCAAAGCACCTGAGTTTCGCGGTCGGTGCGCAAGGACAATGCGGTATCGGTCGCCGTGTAGGTCCAGACCTCGCCCGGTGACAACAGTCCGTCGGAACCCACATCCGAAGCAACGGCCAGCATCGGCGAAAAATCATCCGATGCATCGCCCGGTGTGCCGTTGTCGTCGGTGATCGACACGTCGGCCTGGGCAAATGTTGTCGAACCCGTGTTGGTGACCTGATACGTCCACGTGACCACATCGCCGGCGGCGATTTCGACTGCTTCGGACGGGATGTCGGCGTCCACGCCATTGGTCAATTTTTCAATCGAGATGCCCGGGACGCCGGAAATGAAATAGTTG
>JBCCRW010000025.1:0-24177 GCA_039201055.1 Planctomycetota bacterium
GCCATCCAAACACTCGGCGAATTGCTGATTGTCGATGCGGGCAATACCAAGGCAATGTTCTTGCTGGCACGTTGTCACGCGGGGCTGGGTCGCGTTGAACAAGCGATCGAAGTCCTGGAACAAATCCCGATGAACGATGCGGGGTTTGGCCTTGCCGCCTTGGGCCAGCGAGCCGAATACCTTTCTTCGCTGAATCGCCGCGAACAAAGCGTTCCATTGTGGCGGCAGATCTTGGACGTCCAGCCCGATTTGGAACCCGCCCGCTTAGCACTTGCCGAAGACTTGTTTCAGCTCGGTCGCCGCATCGAATTTGCCCGCATGATCGCACCGCTTGTGCGAAAGGGGCGAGCCAGTCCCGACCATTTGCGACGCCTGGTTAATGTGACCGATCCGCCGCTTTCACGAGCCGAACGCGTTGCCAAACTGCGTGGCAAACAAACCAACAAATCGAACCCCACCGATTTGGTCCGCGTTTGGGACCATCTTTCCAAGCGACAAATTCGCCAAGCGTTCACCGTGGCCAATACATCGGCCGCGAAAACGTCCGCCACGAAAACGTCCGCCGCAAAGACTCCGGTGCAAACACGAGTGCTGAAGGCGTGGCTGGCCGGTGAACTGCGGGACTTTGCGATCGCTCGCGCGGTGCTGGCGAAAATCGAAAGCGATCAGCTGACGAAAGCGGCCCAAGATTTTCCCGGCTACTGGCTGGCCTGCGGCTGTTTACTGGAATCGATGGGCAAATTGGATGCCGCGATCGCGTGCTACGTCGAAGCCATGCGCAAGGATCCGACGCATCCCTGGGTTCACGATCGATTGTCGGCCGCCCTGCTGAAAACTGATCGTGTCGCGCTCGCGCGATTCGTCGACGAACGACGCTTCGCATTGGCGGGACCACTCGAAGCAATTCCCGCAATCGGCCCCGGGCAACCCGACGACGCGGAAGCTTCCCAAGCCATCATCGAAGACCTTGTCCGGCTGGGTTTTCCCGACCAAGCCGCCAGTTGGCTGCAACACGTCGCGCCACGCCACCGACAGATTTTTGGCGATGCCAAAGCGATCGAAAACAAAGTCCGTGAACTCCGCATGACGTCGACGGCAAAACGGGAATCCAAATGGTTTGGACCGTTGGATTTGACCTTGTTGCCGGACCCGCAGGACCTTGCCCAAATGTTGGGGACGCTTTCGGGGGCAAAATTGCGCGGGCGAAACATGGCATCGCAATCCATGTCGGAGTCGCCAATTCGGCTGCCCGAACGCTCGAACGACTGGAACCTGAACTTTCGATACCAAAATGACTCGCCACCCAAAGACCGTTTGCTGCGGTTGTTCGAACAAGTCGGCGGCGGAGCGGCGGCGATTGATTACGACGGCGACGGCACATCGGATCTGTACTTGGCACAAGCCGGTAACGAGGCCACAAAGTCAGCGGCGGACGTTTCGGATTCTTTATTTCGAAATGTTGGCGATCGCTTTGTCGAAGTCACCACCGCGGCCGGCTTGGGCGATGACGATTACACGCACGGTGTGGCTTATGGCGATTGGAACCAGGACGGGTTTTGGGATTTGGCGATCGGCAACTTCGGGCCCAATCGTTTATGGATCAACCAGGGTGATGGCACCTTTGTCCCGCGTCATGAATGGCTGGGCGAAGATCCGAGCACGATGACGACCAGCGTCGCGATCGCCGACCTGAATCAAGATGGTTTGCCGGATTGGGTGGAGACGAATTATGTCGACGACGCGAGCATTTTTCGTCCGGTGCCCACGGGCGCGAGCGGCTTTCCCTCGGTGTATGTTGGCCCCAACAAGTTTCGGGCGGGATTGGACCGCGTCGCGATCGCGGATGCTTCGGGACAAGCCGAGCGAATCGCATTGGATGGTTCCCAGGACGTGCTGGTTACCGAGGCTAACGCCGAAGCGCCGGCTGCCGACGTGCCGCGACTGGGTGATGCCGCAATGCCGGGGTTGGGATTGTGGGTGGATGACCTGGACGGTGTTCCGGGTCTGGAAGTGTTCGTCGCCAACGACGCTCGGCCCAACCAATTGTGGCGTCATCGACCCGCTGGTCGCGGCGCGGCGGCGTTTGACGAAGTCGCCGCCCCAGCCGGTTTGGCGACCAGCGGCCAGGGGAAATCAACGGCCTGCATGGGCATCACGGCCGCCGATTTTGACCGTGATGGATTCCGCGATTTAATGGTCACCAATTGGTACGATGAATGGTCCAATCTGTATCGGCAAAAACCAGCCGGTTTGTTTCAAGACGTTGCACCGGCGTTCCAACTTGATTCGCTCAGTGACCATCATGTCGGTTTTGGACTGGTTGCGGTGGATATCGACAACAATGCTTGGATGGACGTCGTTGTCGGCAACGGGCATGTGGACGATTTTTCCAACCTGGGCATCCCGCAACGCCAGGCCACCCAGGTCCTGCGGAATCGGGGCAATCGATTCCAGGAAGTCCCGATGGCCGCGTCAAACGAGGACGATTCCGGGGAGGATTACAGGGGCCAGGACTATTGGAACCAGGGCCATTTGTCCCGCTGCGTGATCGATGCGGACTTTAATCGTGACGGCCGGATCGACGTGCTGATCACCGATCTTGTTGACCCGGTGTCGCTGTTGATCAATGAAACCGGCGGCGACCACGCGTGGGTTCAAGTGGAATGTATTGGCACGGATTCGGAACGCTCGGCGATCGGCGCCCGAGTCACGATTCTGGATCCAAAAACGATGGCTCCGATCGATCCGCCGATGATTCAAAGCGTGGCCGCGACGGCTGGCTACATGGGCCGCGGCGAAGCGTGTCTGCATTTCGGTTTAGGCGATTGGTCAAGTGATAAAGTGTCACTACAGATTCGCTGGCCCGATGGGACCGAACAGCCATTCGTCGGTTTGGACATTCGCCGGCGTCATGTGCTGGTCCAGGGACAATCATTGATTTTGAAATCCAATTGAATCGCAAGCATGCCGCTGCCCGTTCTTAATCCAAACGACGCGAACCTTCTGGATCAACAAGCGTTGGAAGCCGAACCGGCGGTATCGCCGGAGGACGAGACCGCCGCGCGATCGTGTTGCGGCGGGACGCCAAGATCGTCGCTGGTGCCCGACGATCCGGACGCCGTTTACACCTGCCCGATGGACCCCGAGGTCGAACAGATCGGACCGGGGGCGTGCCCGGTATGCGGTATGGATTTGGAACCGAAGTTCGCCAGTGCCGACGATACCGCCGAGAGGCGAGCCATTGGCGACATGCAGCGTCGCTTTGGGATTGCGGCCGTGCTCTCGCTGCCCGTGCTGTTGCTGGCGATGGGGCCCATGATCGGGATTCAAATCGATGGCTGGCTGCGCCCATTGGTTCGCTGGGATCGATCACCCAGCTTGGTTTACGGGCAAGCCATGCTGACGCTGGGGGTGCTGTGCTTTGGTGGATGGCCCTTGTTGAAGCGTGGTTTTGAATCCTTCAAAGGCCGCAACTGGAACATGTTCACGTTGATCACGATCGGCACGCTGGTGGCCTATGGCTACAGTTTGTTTGCGGTCGTGCGCGCGGACTTCATGGGCGACATGTTCGCCGCGGATGGATCGTTCATCGGTTCGGAGCCCGCGGTTTATTTTGAATCGACGGCGGTGATCATCACGCTGGTGTTGTTGGGCCAGGTTCTCGAATTGCGTGCTCGACGACGCACCGGAGACGCGATTCGCGCCCTGATCGGCCTGACTCCGGACACGACGATCCGGGTCCGTGTTGGAATCGATGAAGAAATCTCCGTCGACGAAGTCGTCCCCGGCGATCGCCTGAGGATTCTGCCGGGCGCGCGAGTTCCCGTCGACGGGCGAGTGGTCGTTGGTGAAACGCGGATCGATGAATCGATGCTGACGGGCGAATGGAAGCCGGTTGCAAAGCAAATCGGTGACGATGTCAGCGCGGGGACCTTGAACCATGACGGCAGCGTGCTGATTGAATCGACTCGGGTTGGCCGCGAAACGATCCTCGGCCGCATGGTTCAAAGGGTCGCCGAGGCCCAGCGGAGCCGGGCTCCGGTGCAGGCATTGGTTGATCGTGTTGCGGCATTCTTTGTACCCACCGTGTTGATTGCCGCGCTGCTGGCTTTGATCGGGTGGCTCATTTTTCCCGCAACGCCAAGCCTGCCGGATGCGATTCTGGCCGCCGTCTCGGTCTTGATCATCGCTTGTCCCTGTGCCCTGGGCTTGGCCACGCCGATGTCGATCATGGTGGCGATGGGGCGGGGCGCCAAACAGGGAATTTTGGTTCGTGATGCCGAAACGCTGCAGCGACTTGAAACCATCGACACCGTGTTGTTTGACAAGACGGGCACATTGACCGAGGGCAAACCCGCCATCGTCGCCATCCACTTGGCTGAACAACATAAAAATGCATCGGAGTTGACGGAGGAACGTTTGCTGCAGCTTGCCGCGGCGGTCGAGCGGCACAGTGAGCACCCCATCGCAAAGGCCATCACGGCAAAGGCCGATTCCGAGCCGACCACCCGGGCAATCGCGGAAGCTTCCGATGTGCAGGTGGTGCCGGGAAATGGCATCCGCCGTGTCGTCGGCGATCAGCCAGTCGCGATTGGCAAGCGGGAATGGCTGCGAAGCGTCGGCGCCGGCGAGGAAGCGGGTTTTGACCAATTCGTCCAAACCCATCAAGCCGGCGGTTCCACGCTGGTTTTTGTCGCCATCGATCAACGCATCGTGGCGGCTTTGGCGATCAACGACACGATTCGGGAAACCACGCCGCAGGCCATCCGGCGACTTTCGCAATCCGGCATCCAGATCGAAATGCTTAGTGGCGATCACCTTCAAAACGCCACCGTGATCGCGAATGCGTTATTGATCGAAACCGTTCGCGCGGGACTTTCGCCCGATGCCAAACTTGAGCGAATGGTCCAGCTGCAGCGTCAGGGCCGTCGTGTCGCGATGGTCGGCGATGGCATCAATGATGCCGCCGCGCTTGCGGCCGCTGACGTGGGCATCGCGATGGGTTCGGGAACCGATGTCGCAATGGAATCGGCGGACCTGACGCTGCTGGGCGGCGTGGAAGGGGTTGTCGAATCGATCGAACTGGGCCGATCGACGATGCGAAACATCCGGCAGAACTTGGGCTTCGCATTCGGCTACAACGCCCTGGGGATTCCGATCGCCGCCGGAGTGCTGACGCCGCTAACGGGTTGGCAGATGAGTCCCATGTTGGCGGCCGCGGCGATGAGTTTGAGCAGCGTGTCGGTGATCGCCAACGCCCTGCGGTTGCGGCGGTACAGCCGTTGCTAGGCGATCAAGTCCTCGATCACCTTGCCGCCAAACTGACTGAGCTGTTTGAAGCGACCGGCGTGATAATAGGTCAGCTTGTTGTCATCCAAACCCAGCAGCCGCAAAAGCGTAACATGAAAATCGCGAACATGATGCACTTGATCCACTGCCGTCATGCCCAGTTCATCGGTCGCGCCGATCGTGTGACCCGCGTTGCAACCGCCGCCGGCCATCCAAATCGTCATCGCGTTGGGATTGTGATCGCGGCCATAGGCAACGCCCCCGCGAACACCATTGTCGGGCGTGCGGCCAAACTCGCCGCACCAAACAATCAATGTGCTTTCGAGTAGCCCGCGTTGTTTCAAATCCTTGATCAAGGCGGCGATGGGTTGGTCGACACCGCGTACCAGGTTGCCGTGAGCACGTTGGATGTAGTCGTGGCTGTCCCAGGAACCGTTATAAAGTTGGACAAAACGAACGCCCTTTTCGACCATCTTGCGAGCCAGCAAACACTTGCGGCCAAAGGCATCCGTGTCGTCACGTCCGACACCGTACATTTCCAAAGTCTTCGCGTCCTCGCCGGATAAATCGATCGCGTCGGGCACTTCCATTTGCATGCGGAAGGCGAGTTCGTAGCTTTCCATCCGCGCCCGCAAGTCATCATGCTGCGGATGCTGGCGGGCGTGATCGGCGTTCAAGGCTTTCAACAGATCCAAGTTGGCTCGCTGCCGCCGCGACGTGACTCCGGCGGGCGGCTGTAAGTCCAAGATCGGCGATCCCTTGGGCCGCAGCGGCGTGCCCTGATAAAACGCGGGCAAGTAACCGTTGCTCCAATTCGCTGCGCCGCCCTGCGGATACGACACCTCGGGCAAAACCAAAAAGCCCGGCAGATTTTGGTTTTCGCTGCCCAGCCCATAGGTGACCCAGGCACCCAGACCGGGATCGCCGCCAAAGCGATTGCCGCAATTCATTTGGTACATCGCGGTCGGATGATTGACGCTGTCGACCTGACACCCGCGATAAAAACAAAGTTCGTCGGCGACCTCGGACAAATGCACCCAGTTGTCGGCCATGTCGGCACCGCTTTCGCCGTGCTTGCCGAAACCAAATGGACTTTCGACGTAATACCGCTTGCCGCTTTCCATCGCCGACTTTTGCTCGCCGCCGCGAGTAAATTCTTGCAGGTGCAGCTTGCCCAGTGCCGGCTTGGGGTCAAAGGTGTCGATGTGCGACGGACCGCCTTCCATCATCAAGAAGATGCAGTTTTTTGCCTTGGCGGGAAGATGCCCGGGCTTGGGCGTCATCGGTCCGGCGGTCGAACTTTCGCCTGCCGGATTCGAACCGGATGAATTGGAATCACTCCAATCGGAATTGGATCGATTCGAATCGGCCTTCGCTTCATCAGCCAGCATTGCCGAAAAGGCGACGCTGCCCAGAGAGGTTCCCAGGCCATACAGAAAGCTGCGTCGATCAGTAAACATAAACGAACTCGTTGCTATTCATCAAAACCAGGCACAGCTCCGCCAGGGCACGAGCCTTTCGTGAAAGATCACTGGCACGCGTGTCGGCTTGGAAATCGTCGATCGCGTACAGTGTTTCGGTAAAGGTAAATCGCTCACCGGTGTTTTCTTCGACGGCCTCGCGACGGATTTCACGCGGAAACACTTCGTCCGGGGCGGCCGATTCGGGCAACATGGCCTGAATTGTTTTCAGGTGGTCAAGACAGCGTGTCACTTCCTTGGTGGTCGGGCTTCGTGCGAACAATCGCCGATACAGAAACTCAATGGCCTGCTGGTCATGATCGCACGTTTCGATGGCGGTCTTGGCCAGTGCGAGCCCGCGTGATCGCGTATTGTTGCTATTGAACATCGCGAACACTTGCGGCGTGACTGTCGATGTGTCGCGACGTTCGCAGGAAAAATCGGGCGATGGCGCGTTGAAGACTTCCAAGCTGGGATCGACCAAACCGCGAAGTTTCAAAACATAAATCGATCGTCGATTGCGCTGCCGGGGTGTCGGGTTGGGTGTCCAGGCGGCCGCGAAGGTGCCCATCACTTGCCGCGGTTGCAGGGCGACTTCGGCATTGATGATGGGGCGGCAGGGAATGCCACCCAGGGCTGGGTTCAGTTCACCGCTGGCATGCAACATCGCGTCTCGCAATTCCTCGGCACTCAATCGTCGCGGCAGGAACGCGGCGTAGGATTCGTTTTGCGGATCCGACTGGCTCAGTTGTTCCGGCTCGGGATGATTCGTGCTGCGGCAATAGGCATCCGAATTCATGATCTCGCGATGCAATTGCTTGATTGAACATCCATCCCTGATGAACTGCGTTGCCAACTCGTCCAGCAGTTCCGGGTGGGTGGGGCGTTTGCCAGTCGATCCAAAGTTGTTCGGATTGCCGGCGATCGCACGTCCGAAGTGCCATTGCCAGACACGATTGACCATCACTCGCGGTGTCAGAGGATTTTTCGGATCGGCAATCCAATGAGCCAACGCCGCCCGTCGTCCATCCAATGTCTTGGGAATTTCCGTCGCGACATGCGGCTGGACGACACTCAGCACATCCGGCTGGACCGCTTGGCCTTCGGCGAATGGATCGCCGCCGGTATGAATAAACGATTCTTCCAGTTCGCCCTGCGTGCGGTCCTTGGGCAAGCGCTGTGGCGAAGTGATGCTTTTCATGTTTCGCGTGTGGCCGTTGTAAACCGACAACGCGAAGGGTTGGTAGCGATCCAGTTGCCAACGGAGCCGTTCCAGGCCCTTGCGGGCGACGCGTTCCAATCCGTATTGGGCGGGCGTGAAGCCAAAATTTTTGGGCGGAAAGGATGCCTGGTCCATCTGCCGACGCATCAACGCGCTTCTCGCGGCGTTAAAGACGCCGCGGTTGCTGCCGCGTTTTCGGGCCGCCGCAACGGCATCGTTCCAAGCATCGATGTCGCCGTCGTGTTCGCGGTACCAAGCCTGGGCATTTTCAAGCAGGACGTCATCGAGCTGCTTGAGCGTGCGTTGGTATTCGGCTTTTCGCTTCAGTAAGTATTGCTTTTCGTCGAAGCCGGCGACATTTTCGGATTCCAAAAATGCCGCGTTTCGATCGGCCAGCTGTGTCGTCGCGAACACGGCCTGGATGCTGTAATAGTCACCCGTCGGAATCGGATCAAACTTGTGATCATGACAACGGCAGCACTGCAACGATTGGCCCAGAAACGTTTCGCCCACGGCGTTGGTAGCGTCGTCCAGGAATCGCATCCGAGCAACCTTGGCGACTTCCATGCCCGTCAATTCCCACGGTCCCATTCGCAGAAAGCCCACGGCAATCTTGCCCTCGGGTGCATCGCCAAGTATTTCATCACCGGCAATCTGTTCGCGAACGAATTGGTCGTAGGGCTTGTCGTCGTTAAACGCACGGACGACGTAGTCGCGGTATCGCCAGGCATTGCCGCGGTCGTAGTCGTTGGCAAAGCCGGATGAATCGGCATAGCGGGTGACATCCAGCCAATGCTGGGCCATGCGTTCGCCGTAATGCGGCGATTCCAGCAAGCGATCCACCAGAGCCGCCATCGCCGTTTTGTCGTCGGCCGCGTCGGACAGAAAGCGCTGGATTTGTGCTTCGCTGGGCGGCAAACCGGTCAAGTCAAAGGTCGCGCGGCGAAGCAGCGTGGGTCGATCGGCCCGCGGCGCGGGTGACAGTTCCCCGGGCATCGCGGCATTGATCCAGTGATCGATGCCGCGCGATTGTTCGAATTCGCGAAGCGGCTGGTACGCCCACAAACCTTCCGGGTCATAGCGTCGCTCGGTCCAGGCGCGATCCAGGCCGCCGGAGGTGGGCACGATGACTCCGTCTTCGGCCGACCAAGCTTCGGCATATTGGGCTTGAATTTCTTGCGTCCGTTTGGGCGAGGGCCACTTGGCCCCCGTTTTGATCCAGTGGTGCAAGTCACGCAGCTGTTTGGGATCCAGTGCTTCGGCTTCCTTGGGCGGCATGGCCGAAAATTCTTCTTCGCCCCGGGCGGCGGCTAGATAAATCGAACTTTGGTTCGGATGGCCGGGGACCACGCCGGCCTGGCCGCTATCGCCCCCGGTGACAAGCGATTGGAGGCCACGGAAATCGATGCCGCCCTCGATCGTTTCGGGGTCCTGGCCGTGACAACCGAGGCATTTTTCGCGCAGCAGCGGAGCAATGCGGCGAACAAACAGGACTTCGCTTTCATCGGAAGTTCGGCCTTCGTCGGTCACCGGACCGCTCGCGCCGGCGCCCTCTTCGGCCATCGCCGATGCCGGTCCCACCAGCACCGCGAGCAACGAAACACGAAACCAAAAAAATCGAAGATTCAACAAACCACCTGGTGTAGGGAGCGCCGGAAAAAATGCGTCACACCGGCCTGCCAGTGTACGTGAAATTAGCACGCCTCTCCGAGGCGTTTTTTTCAAGCATCGGAAAGTAGCACGCCTCTCCGAGGCGTATCGTCCTGCGCCTCGGAGAGACGAGCTACTGACCTGTAACCCACGCACTACGCGAGCACTTCGCGGACCACGCGTGCCGGTTCGACGCCGGTCAACTTGATGTCCAGTCCTTGGAACTTGGCCCGGAGACGATCGTGGTCGATGCCCAAAAGATGCAGCATCGTGGCGTGTAAATCATGCACGCTGACGACGTCCTGGACCGAGCGATACCCCAGTTCGTCGGTCGCACCATGATGGGCGCCGCCACGTATTCCACCGCCGGCCATCCACAAACTAAACGAATTGATGTGATGGTCACGGCCATTTCCCTGGGCCATGGGCGTGCGGCCAAATTCGCCGCCCCAAATGACCAGCGTGTCATCCAACATGCCGCGTTGTTTCAAATCATGGACCAACGCGAAGGTGGGTTGGTCGGTGGCCCTGGCGCTGGTCGTGAAATCTTTTTCCAAATTGCGATGGTGATCCCAACCCCGATGGTAAAGCTGGACAAATCGCACGCCCCGTTCGAGCAACCGACGGGCCAGCAAGCAGTTCGATGCATAGGAACCATCGCCGGGTCGCTTGACACCGTAAGCCTTTAGTGTCGTGGCCGATTCATCGTTCATGTCGGTCAGTTCGGGCACGGCGGTCTGCATCTTGAACGCCATTTCGTATTGTGCGATGCGGGTGTCGATTTCCGCATCGACCCGCCGCTCGGCCAAGCTCCGGTTCAAACGCTGGACTTCGTCAATGACCTGCCGCTGAGTCGATTGGCAGACGCCGGCGGGATTGCCAATGTAATGCACCGGAGATCCGCTGGACTGGAACGCCACGCCCTGAAATTTGCTGGGCAAAAACCCCGCCGACCACTGGCGGGCGGACACCGGTTGGGCGCCCGGACCCGACGACGACATGACCACGTAGCCGGGCAGGTTTTGTGTTTCGGCGCCCAAACCGTACAGCAGCCACGAACCCATGCTGGGTCGACCTTTGATGATCGAACCGCTGTTCATGAACGCGTGCGCGGTGTCGTGATTGATCTGCTCGGTCGTCATGCTGCGAATGATCGCCATGTCATCGGCCAACTTGCCGATGTTGGGGAACAAATCCGAGATCCATTGTCCGGATTGACCCCATTGCCGAAACGGTGCGATCGAACGCATGGCCTTGAGTTCGGCGCCTTGAAGCTGAGCCAATTGTTCCCCCGCGGTGAAGGAAGCGGGAAAAGGCTTGCCGTCCAGCTTGTCCAGTTCCGGTTTGGGGTCGAAGCTTTCAAATTGCGAGGGGCCGCCGGCCATGCACAAATGCACAATGCGTTTTGCCTTGGGCACATGATGAGGCAGGCCGGCCAATGCGGGCCAAGGATCATCGGCCGCGGCGGAACCACCGCCCAAGCTGGCCAGCGCGATCCCGCCCAGGCCCGCGAAGGAATTGCTCAGAAACGTGCGACGGGCAATTTGCGTGGGAGTCAGCATGTTCGTACCGGGTGATGTTCGTGCCGGGTGATCTTAGTACCGGGTGATCTTAGTACCGGGTGATGAATTCGTGCGTGTTCAACAGGACTCGGCACAACTGTGTCATCGCGGCCCGCTCGATGGCCTGATCACCGGAAACCTGTTCGGCAAGCGTCTCGCGTTGACGCCGAAGCATCGCGCACAACGAATCCAGTTCATCATCGGAAGGCTGCCGCGATAAAGCCTGGCGAAAGGCCCACCGCACACGGGATCGGTCCAGCGAATCCTTGCCATCACTTGCGGCCGAATGGCCCCGCGGGCCGGTACCATCGGCGGGCAACGCTTCGTCGTGCAACGCTTGGGCGGGCAACGCCTGGGCGAGTGTTCGCGAGGCCAATGCGGCGGCAGCTTCGAAGAACGACGGATCGTTCAGCAGCGTGAGGGCCTGCTGCGGGCTGTTGGACAACGGCCGGTCGGCGGCGCATTCGTCACGCGAGGGGGCGTCGAAATTCATCAGCATCGGGTGCAAAAACGTGCGTTGCCAGTGCATGTAAACGCCACGCCGATGCTTGCGAAAGTCGCCATTGGGTTGATAGCGCCGATTGGGAAATTGCAAATTGGAATAATGCCCGGCCGGTTGAAACGGAAACACACTGGGTCCGCCGACGTAATCCTGCTGGAGCAAACCGGCGACGCTTAGCGCGGCGTCTCGGATCGCTTCGGCCTCCAAGCGTCGGCCGCTTTGTTGAGCGTGCAAGCGGTTGTACGGATCCAAGGTAGCCAAATCGGCTCGCACCGCCGCGGCCTGGCGATACGTTTGGCTCAGCACGATTTGGCGGACGATGCGTTTGCGATCCCAAGCGCCGCGGATGAAGTCGGCAGCCAACCAGTCCAGCAGTTTCGGATGCGACGGCCACGTGCCCTGGTTACCCAGATCGTCGAGTTTTTCCGACAGCCCGCGGCCAAAAAAGTGCCGCCACGTGCGGTTGACGAAATGCCGTGCGGTGAGCGGATTGTGCGGCGACGTCAGCCAGGCGGCCAAATCGCGTCGGTCCAATCTTCGATGACCCGCTACCGACGGTGACGGGGCCGACGGAGACTGGGCCGACGGAGACTGGGCATGATGGGGCTGCAAAAATTCGGGAAAGCCGGGCGGTGCCGCTTCGCCGCTTTCGTCCTGCCAATTCCCACGCGGCAACACGCGGCTGGGCGGAATTTGATCGGCCGTGACCGGAACGGACACCATGGTAAACGTCGCACCGCCACGGCAGCGATCGATCGCGGTGCGAAACGACTTGGCCGTCGCGTTGTGCTTGCGTGTCGGCGTGGTGGCCCGATAGTGGGCCGACAGCAGCACCGCACGCATCTGTGCAGTCCGCTTGCTGGGTGAACAGTCCAGTGCCGCCCGCAATCGTGGGTCGATGGCGTCGCGGCCGGGAATCGGATCGGCCAGTGGGGTCCAGTGAGCCGACAGCTTTGCGACGTCGCGGCTGTCAACGCGAACGACCAAGTTTTCGTCATCGCGGCCAAACGGATGGTCCAGATGAAAAACAGCCGTCTGCATCCGAGCGGCATCGTTTTCGTAGGCTTGCAGGCGAATCGGGCCGCTCCGCCAGCGGTTGTTTTTGAAATACAACGCCGCCGCGCCGTTGCTGTATCCCGAAGGTCGCCAGAAATCGGCGTGGCCCCTATCAATACCCAGGGGACGCGGCTGGATCTGAAGATCACGCGAATCGGACTCCGACGCTTCGCTCGTCGTTTCATCGCTTTCAGCCGGCGATTCATTGCTTTCGGTCGCAGGTTCGGTCGGCGGCTGGGTGCCCGGCAAATTCTCGGTGCCCACCGCTCGCGGGGTGGCTACGGCGGTTACCGAAAGTTCAAAGCGACCACCGTCCGCGTACCCGACCTTCCCGTTGGCCTTCGGGTCGGGATGGGCACGCAGCGAAAATGCGACGGCGGGCGTTTTGGGTGGGATGGCGGTTTCCCACCGTTTGCCGTCGGTGGAGGAAAGCGGTGCCCAACCGTCGGGGTGTTCGGCCAAAAAATCCAGCATCGTTTGTCGCCAAACTTCGACGTGTTTTGGCAAGCGATGGATTGTTTCGACAGCGTCAGCGGCGACTTGTTTGGCAGCGTGCTCTTGCGTGGTGTCGGTATCCAGCTGTCCGGCCAGTTCCAAATCGCGGCGTTGTTGCAGCGACGCCAATTCACGCTCCAGCGAAGGCGATTGGACTCGCATTTCCGGCGGGAATGGATAATTGTTATTGAAGCCGCGAAGTTCCTCGTTGGGCGTGTACGAATAAGACGAATACACGCCCCATTGTTTGATGTCGTCGAAGAACGCGCCGAACGCATAAAAATCCTTGGCGGTGAACGGGTCGTACTTGTGGTTGTGACATTCGCAGCAACCCAAGGTGGAACCCAACCACGCGGTGCCCAGCGCGCGGACTCGGTCGGCTTTGCTTTTGGCCAGGTATTCGCCCGGTTGAGCGCCGCCTTCGCGGGTCATCAAGTTCAATCGCAAAAATCCCGTCGCCGACAATTGCTCCGGTGTACTTTCTGGATCCAGATCGGCGGCCAATTGATCGAAGGTAAATTGGTCAAACGGGTCGTTGCGATTGATCGACGCGATGACGTAGTCGCGGTAGGGAAAAATGCGTTGGTTTTGGTCGCCGTGAAAACCGACGGTATCCGCGAAGCGAACCATATCCAACCACTGCGACGCCATGCGTTCGCCGTAGGCCGGCCGCGCCATCAGTTCGTCGACCCAGGCGGTGTAGGCCGCATCCGATGGGTCCCGCAGGAACCGATCGACCTCTTCGATACGGGGCGGCAATCCGGTCAGGTCCAAACTGACGCGGCGAAACAAATCCACCGCTTCAGCCGGCGGCGTCGGTTCGACGCCGCGTTGCCGCAATTTGTCTCGAATGAACGCGTCGATGGGATGCAGCCCGGCTTTCGTTTTGGGGCTGCCGTCCAGCCTGGGCACCGGCGGCGACTCGATGGGGGCGTAGGACCAGTGTTGCTGGTACACGGCGCCCTGCTGGATCCACAAACCCAGCAGCGCTTTGTCCCGCTCGGACAAACGATGCCGGAAGTCCTCCGGCGGCATTTGTTCGCCATCGCTGGTCCCCATCACACGTCGGTACACCTCGCTGGCGTCGGCGTTACCGGGAACGATCCCGAACAAATCTGGATCCGAGGGCAGCACGCCGGTGGCGGTGGCAAAGGTGTCCAGCCGATAGCCGCTTTCGTTGTTTTCTTCGTCGGGGCCGTGGCAGGTGAAACAGGTTTCCGAGAGCAGCGGGCGGATGTGTTCGTTGAACGATATCCGCGTCGGCAGCGGCGTCGGCGTACTGGGTTCTTGGACATCCACGTCGGCGGCGTGGGTCGCGGCCGCGTCGATCATGCATGCGTCGATCATGCACGCGGCGATCAAGCACGCCACAAACAAGCACGCGTCGGTAAAAAATCGGGCGGCGGATCGGAAAACCATGGCGGGGATCAGGAATGGAGTTTGTCGAAACCAGTGACAGTTTATCCGAACAAGCGAGCCTAGGCCTAGGATTCCCCCCCGCCGGCCGACGCAAAGCGGCCGGCCGACGCAAAGCGGACCGCCGACGCAAAGCGGACCGCCGTGGCGGCGCCCTCGGCGGTCGCGCTGATCGCGACGGCGTGCCCACCCGACTCCGGTGCAAATCGTTGCAGCCAAGCGACCGCCATCGCCATCGAAATGGCTCCGCTGGCCGACCCACAGTGACCGATACTGTCCATCGGTTGGATGATTTCGGGCCCGCTGTCTGTGGACGTCGACGCTGGATTCGTGTCCGTCCGAGACGGGTTGATGTCGTGAACTTGTTGGATTCCCTGTTGCAGTGCGGCGTCAATCGAGGGGTCCCCCGATGCGTGGGAAACCAGGCAATCGACCGGGCCGTGCCGCAGCGCGGCGGTGGTGGCGGCGGCGATCGCAGCGACACTGCCGCGACCATGGGTTTCCAGATTCGCTTTGCGGCGGCGGGTTTCCAGAACGGCGGCCGAGGGCACAAATCGCTGCACCACCGAATGCACCTGAGCAAGCGGAACGCGGCCGCGGCGAAGCATCGAATCTTCGGTTTCCAGAATCAGCGTTGCTGACCCTTCGGCGGGAATGACACCTTCGCGCGACGCCTTGCCGGCTTCGTCGCGGCGACGGGTGGAGGTCGCCCAGGGCGTGTCGCCATGGTAGGCCCGACGGGTTTCGTTGATGCGGTTTCCCGACGCGGTGACAATCGCCATGTCCGCGACGCCCCGCTGCAAACACGATGTCGCTTCGGCCAAAGCCGCCGGGCCGCTGACATCGCCCAGCACCAGGGTGTTGTTGGGGCCGGTGGCACCGATCGAAATGCCGACGTGACAGGCGGGCATGTTGGGTAAGTATTTCAGCAGCCACAGCGGCGACACCAAACGCATCGCCGCCGGACCGAACCGGTCGATACCCACGCTGACATGACCCTCGTCGGCCGGATCACGCTTTGATGGTTGCTCCTTCAAACACGACGCCACGGCATCGGCCATCTCCTCGGCCGCGTATAGCATTTCGCTGCCAAAGACGGTCGCGACCCGTGCCGGCGGAATGTCACCGATCCATTTGCCAAGTTCGTCCACGCACCCGGCTTGCCGCAACGCGCGATGGCTGGTCGCAAATGCCAACTGAATCTCACGGCTCATCACCTTGAGCGCCTTGCGCGGCCGCACGTGTTGTTTGGCGTCAAAGTCGTCGATCTGGGCCGCCCAGTAAGCACTTGATGGGCCGCCGCCTAATTTCGACCAACGCGCGTGTCCGGAAACAATCGCGTCCAGCGTCGCCGCGGCGGTGTTGGCAACGGCCGTCCAAGCGGAAACACCGGAGACGAATACCCGGGGCACCTCAAAGTCCCGTTGCTTGGGTAGCGAAGCGGTGGAATCGGACAACTTCAAGGATTCCGTCAAAAGCGGGACGGTCGCGAATGGGAAACGGGAGGGTGGGGTGCGCGGCGGCGGAACGTGCCATGGGCATCGACGCACGCGGGCACGTCCACGCACGCGGGCAAGGATGCGCACGCGGGCAAGGATGCGTGTACGGGCCGGGAATGCAATTTACGACCACCGCCGCGCCATGTTACCCAATCGGCGGATCGTCCGACCGGGGCTCATGGCCGCCGAAAGTCCAAGCCGAGCATATCCCACCAACGGATTGCCGCTGTAAATCTCCGCGATCGCCTCGCGATATTGGCCGATCGATTGCGAATCGAAATAAAACAACCAGGACATCGGCCAACGCCGCGAGCGATGGCTGGACAAGAATTCATGGAACCCCATCGGCTGCTGGGCGTTGGCGCGTCGGATTGCCAGCTCCGCGGCAAATTCGTTGTACAGCTGCGCTTCGACGATTCGGCGCCCATTGATGCTGCCGGTATGAAAGCGATACGACAAAATCAGATCTCTTAAATTCGCCAGCCGACTGACTTCGCCCATCCGCAGAAACAGGTCCCAATCTTCGGCGATGTTGTGTTCCCAATAGCCGCCAATGCGTTCGAACAGACTCTTGCGAAGGATGACCGTCGGGTTGCAAATCGCGTGACGATTTTTTAGCAGGTGATCGACGATCTGGTCGTGTTCGGTGGGAAAGCTCGATTCCATGCCGCTCCGCTGCTTTCCCAGCCGCCGAATTTGTCCACCCAACAGGCCCACGTCTGGCCGCAATCGCATGAAGTTCAGCTGTTTTTCAAAACGTTCCGGTTCGGCGATGTCGTCGGCGTCCATGCGGGCGATCAGATCCGTCCGCGCCGCCGCGATACCGCGATTAGCGGCCGCCTGTTGGCCCAGGTTTTCTTGATCCAATACCCGGATTCGCGAATCCAAGCCGGCGACCTCGTGCAGGTACGCCGGCGAATGGTCCGACGACCCATCATTGACGATGACCATTTCCCAGTCGGTGAGCGTTTGGTCACGAATCGATTGCACCGCCGCCGGCAGATACGGCATCGCGTTGTAGCAAGCCATAACAACGGTTAACTCGGGCATCGTGACGGGTCGCGCGGCGGCGGTAAACGATTGGTGTGGGAGACACCGAATGGAGTGGGCAAACCGGGAGCACCGCCCCACCGGCATTTTCGTTGATTTGGGGCACCTTGCAATGCTCCCAAGCTGTTGTTCGTCAGGCTTTCGCGTTCTTGTCATGATTCCTTCCTTGAAAACGACACAACCTGGCGCTGAATGCCTTGTGTCGCGTCAAAAGAAAGTTTTAGGGTCAGTGGCATGAGCCGACGGGCGTTCGCCCCGGTTGCCGAGCAAAAACCGCGGCCAATGCCGAGCGGCGGATACGAAGATTTGAGTTTGAGGCTCCAATCGTGCCACAGCCGCTGAGCCGGAAACTGTCTAAACTTGGACACGGCGTGCTTGCGTCCCACCCCCAACCCGGATTGGCACCAAGCACAATCGTTGACACCATCTTTTCCAACCTGGGGGCCTCCATTCGTGTCGCAGTCTTTGGTCAGCGAAATTCCGACGGCTCCGGAGCAGCAGGAAGCCGCCGATTTCTTCAGTCCGACCGCCAATGAAATCGGGTCGACACCGCCGCCGGGCCGGGCGGCAAAGATCCTGTCGTCTTTGGCCCTCAGCGGGCTGATCGCGGCGGTCGGGGTGCTGAGCAATTTGCGATACGAATATGCCGAAGTGAATTTGGTCCACTATGGCAATTTCGACCTCCCCGCGTCGGCTTCCACGATGTCGTCGACGCGGTTGTGGAAGTCGGGCTATCCGTATCTTGTCAGTTATGAACTGCGAGTACGCGATAAAATCCGGCGCTCGGGCGATCTTCCCGAGGATCAACCGACGCCCGGGACGCTGCTTCGTGAAGACTTTCATTCCACCGCATTGGTCGCAAATATTTTTCTGTGGGCGGTGCTGTGTGTCGGCGGCGGGATGCTGGTTTACCTGCGACCGGCACCCGGCACATCACCTTGGAAACGGCGTGTGGCGGACGGCTTGATGGCGTCGGTGATTGTCGCCATCCCGGCTAGTTTTGTTGGCTATCACACGTGGCGGCAAAGCCGGCAAACCGAGTTGATTGATCGCGTTCGGCAACAGGGAATTTGTGCGACGTCCGCGTATGTTCCCGTTGTCGTCGCCGACCAGCTTCCCTTGGGCATCACCAAGTTGCTGCAGCGATTGCGGGAGGTGGCGTTGATTCGGCCCGAGCCGGAATTGCTGGCCGATGTCATGTCGCGTCCGACGCTGGTTCGCTTGACCTTGCAAGCCCCGCGGAACATCAACCGTATCCGCTGGGATGAATACGACGGACGCTTAACCAATGTCATCTTGTTCGGCACCCGCGTGGATCATGACATCCAGGAGCTGCTCCGCCGCAATCGACAACTGCTGGAGTTGTCGATCATCGCCTGCCGATTCGATCCAAACGGTTTGGACACCGTCATGGAAATCCCGCACCTGCGAAGCTTGAATTTGCGATCCAGCCAGGTGGATATCTCGCGGATTCGCAAGCCTGCCTGGGAACAGAATCTGCTGGACTTGGTCTTGCCGGTCGGCCAAGCCGCGGGCGAATCCTTTGTCGCCGACGGCATGGTCTCGTTGCAACGCTTGAGTCTATTGCAAAAGGACCAACGCACGCGACCTTGGCCCACCCGGGTCCAGCTTCGCAATCTGGATGCTTTGGAAAAGATCACCATCGACTCCCAGCGACTGATTCGCTTGCGGGCGGAGAACCTACCGCGGCTGACCCGAATCGAATCGCGGAACACCAGCGATGCCCTCTCCGACCGGATCAGCGATGCGGGTCAGATGGTTCGTTTTGCGGGGTTGGAGTTGTCCCAGTGCCCAAGTCTGCATCGTTTGGATGTGATGGCGACGCGAACACGGGATTTGGATATTTCAAAGGCCGGTGGATTACGTCACCTGGTGATCGGCTCTTATCGAATGAGTCGTTTGGGCCAGGCCTATCGAACGCCGATACAGATCCAACGATCGCAGGCATTCCTGAAACAGGTGGGGCAATCCGAATCGTTGCGAGAGGTTCGCTTTATCGGAGTCACCCTTTCGGATTGTGATTTGAGTGACCTTGGGAAAAACAAAAAGCTGCGAAAGATCTGGTTTAACGGCTGTCGTTTGGATGCGGCGAACCTACGCCAGATGGGCACGATGCCGGCGCTGACGTTGGTGGATTTGGGCGACGGAATGCTACGTGATGAAGACCTGGTCGAACTCAAACGTTTGATGCCGCGGCTGACGGATTTGTCCGCCGACATGAGCGAGGTCCGGGAACTTCGGATTGGCAATGATTCGCCTTTGAATCGCTTGCAATCACCGCCCTTTGATGCGATCGAAAGCTTCGAATTGCTTGGTGAATCGCGGCTGGAATTCGGGATGAACCTGGGGCCAAACCTGCGTCACCTGCGGATCGACGCGGCCCCACGGCTTCGCGGACTGGCGATTCTGGGGCCGGTGCCGGCGGATGTCGCGATGGGCGCTTTCCGAGACCTCAAATACTTTGAAGTGGGCGGACCGGAAATCGACGATCGCATCCTGGCATCGCTCCGCGATTGCGTGGAAATCGAGCGCTTAATGTTGGCCTACACCCATATTTCGCAACCCACCTTGGAATGGATCGGAACGCTGGAGGAATTGCGATCGCTCAGTTTGCCGGGTTCGCCGCTGACGGATTCGCTGGTCGAGGGCTGGAGCGGGCTGCGAAGCCTGTGGAATCTGGACATCGCCGATACCCAGGTGGATCTCTCGGCCGTCCAGTTGGCTCGCCGCAACGAATCATTGCGGTTTTTGTGCTTGGATCGCGTGTCGCTTTCGGATGCTGCCAAAAATGAACTTGGTAAACTTGATCAGGTCACCCATCTGTCCATTGAGGATCAGCGTTTCACCGACGATCAGATCGATGCCATCTGTGCGCTGCCGCTGGATTATTTGAACCTGAGCGGATGTGCCTTGACGCCGGCGCAGTGGGATCGGGTTTGCGCGGTCTCGTCGCCACGTCTGGTGGTGCTCCGGAACAACGATTTGCCGATCGAAAGCTTGGCCCGCGGGCTGTGCGAAAATCCTTCGCTGATGGTGGACGTCGAAGCCCAAAAAGCAAAGCGGATTCGCGGACTCGACATCGAAGCGGACGGCAATCTGGCCAGCGATTTGGATGTGTCGTGGCGATCGCACGTTTTTTCACGAGGACCCATCCATTCGCTCGCCGATGCCAAACGGCGTCCGACTTTATCGCGGATGCGTTTGGGCTTGAGTGCCGATCGCCCCAAGGCAATTCGTGTCGGCGGCGGCAACCAATTCGCCCAAGGAAACGGTGTGACACAGCGGGACGCCACGGACCCGGCGGCGGACAATTCCGTTGCCGGGGATGCGGCCATGAATCGGGGCGATTCGCCCACCGCCGATTCCCCGGATGACATCCTGCGTCCGGCCCGATCGTCGCGGATGGCGGAGGAGTTTCTCGGTGGCGATCCGACGCCCTATCGGACGCGGAAACGTGCCGCGGAGAAGAATCCGGCAAAGTAGCCCTGCCTCTCCGAGGCGAAACACAATTCAAAGTAGCCCTGCCTCTCCGAGGCGAAACTCACACTTCCGGCATCGCACGCCCTCCCCGCAATTTTGCCCAGCAACTCCGTGCGATTTCCGCGATACATTCTGGTGCGAGGAATGCCCTTTCGTGTAGGCTACGGGAAGATACACACCCTCCGCATTCGTACGACGTTTTTCGTGCTCAAAGTCCTCCTCGCCCCGCTACGTCTGTTCGTCGGCTGGGGAATCTCGCCCCGCCTGCTTTCGATCCTCTCGATTTCGATGTTGGTGATGCTCCGGCTCACCATCGGATGGCATTTTTACAGCGAAGGCGTCGATAAGCGTGACGCCGGGAATTGGACCGCCACGCCGTTCTTCGCCAATGCTCGGGGGCCATTTGCCGACGAATATCGCGAGTTGGTTTGGGACTACGACGGCTCAATTCGCTTGGACGTTCAAACCACAAAAATCGTTTTTGCAACCTTCCGCGACGCCATCAAGCAGCATTACGGCTTCGACAAACGCCAAGCCGCTAATGCCCAAAAAAACTACGCCGCTGCCGTCAAGCAACATGAGTGGGTGCTGAACGAATACGCGGCCGACTTGGAAGAGTTTAACTTTGGGCGGACCCGCTTATCCGATTTGGACCAGGAGCAGGATGAACGCAGGCTTCGCAGCGGGGTGGATAGCCTCGGTGCCCAGCGCGAAACGATCCGGCGGGAATGGATTGCCAAGGGCAAGCCGGCGCTCGATAAGCTGAATTCGCTGTGGAAGAACTACGAGACCGAGCAGAACGCATTAGCGACGACCGTTCAGGTCGAGGAAAACGGCTATTTGCGAATGCCGCGTCCGACCGCATCGAAGTGGCGGATCGATACGGCGACCATCGACCGCATCGTTCCGTACTTCGATATTGCCATCGGATTGTGCCTGCTCTTGGGCTGCTTTACCCCCGTTGCGGCGTTGGCGGCGGCCGGTTTTCTCGGTTCTGTTTTCCTCAGCCAGTATCCGCCCGCGACCGGTCCCGGCTCGACGAATTACCAGCTCGTCGAAGGCATGGCGTGTCTGGTGTTGGCGGCGACCGGCTCGGGACGATTTGCCGGTTTGGACTACTTTTGGCACTTGATCGTTCGGCGGATTTACACCCGGCACGACGCGGCGAGTTAACGATCCATGCGATCCGCTTCGCGATCATCCCGGCTCGCCAAACACGCACCGTGGGCGCAACCGATCGCGTGCTCCTTCGATGAAATTCCTAGGTGTTGATCCACCCTTCAACACAGCCATCCCCGTTTGAAAACCCAGTTAGTTTAGCAACCCCAGCAGGCGCGATAACCATGGTCAACAAGCTTACCGAAGATCAAAAGAAGATCGGGCAAGAGAACTACTACTCCGCCGTTGAAAGCTATTACGGCGTGAAGCGTCGCGACTTTTTGCGTGGCGTGGTCGCTGCGGGGGCCGCCGGGGGTGCGGGCGTCGGGGCGTTGTACTTCGGTTATGAAAAGGTCAAAGATCCCGTTCGTGTCGCCGTCATCGGTACCGGTGACGAAGGCAATGTGTTGATTGGTGGATGCAATCCGGATTACGTCGACGTCAAGGCGATCTGCGATATCCGACCGTACTCAATTCATCGCGCTTTCCACGGCGATTGGTCCAGTCCATCGGCGAAGATTCGCCGTCCCGGGCTGTTGCAACGAGTGGGCTACAGCAGCGAGGCCGAGGCCCGCAAAAACGTCAAGGTTTACGATGCTTCCAACGGCGGCATCCTTGCCTGTCTGGACGACAAGGACATCGAAGCGGTCATCATCGCGTTGCCGTTGTGGTTGCACGCCCCCATCGCCGCCCATGCGATGAAGCGGAATTTGCATGTGTTGACCGAAAAACTGATGGCCCACAACGTGGCTCAATGCAAGGTCATGGCACGCATGGCCGAAAGCTCAGGTGACCTTAACGGTCACCCCATTCATTTGGCCACCGGTCACCAACGTCACTACAACATCAAGTACGACAACGCGGTCAACTTGATCCAGTGGGGGTTGCTTGGACAATTGCACCACATTCGCGCCCAATGGCACCGCACCAATTTGCCCGGTCGCGATTCGTGGACGATGCCGCTGCCGGGGTCCGCCAAGGTGCGGGGCGACTTGAAGAATCGTATGGGTAAGTTGGCCACAGCCAAGGATCCCGAAGTGATAGCGGGATTGGAAGCCGAGATCGCCCAGTTCAAAGCGTGGATCGCCGACGGCGAAATCGATGCGTCCAAGTTCGGTTACCAGGACTTTATGCTGAACGACAAGAAGTTTACTGCCGAAGAAGAGCTGCACCGTTGGCGTTTGTTCAATCGTACCGGTGCCGGCTTGATGGCCGAATTGGGCTCGCACCAACTCGACGCGGTCAGCATCTTCCTCAGTTCCTTGAAGAACCGGAGTAAGCCCAAGAGCGAACAGTCCAAGGTCCACCCCCTGACCGTGCACGCGGTCGGCGGACGCCACATCATGCCCAACGATCGCAGCGTCGATGATCACGTGTATTGCACGTTTGAGTTCCCGGGTCCGGAGTACGATGCGAATTTTGACGTCGGGTTTTATGACGCGTCCAACAATTATCCGTCGCACACGCGGAAGGGCAAAAAGCTGGTGCAGACCGGCCCGGTTCCCGGCTACGCCAGCGACCCCAACAAGAAGGTGGTCGTCACCTATTCGACCATCAACGGGAATGGTTTTGGGGGTTGGGGCGAAGTCGTCATGGGGACCAAAGGCACGTTGATTTTGGATAAGGAAATTGATGTGTACCTGTATCGTGGCAGTAACACGTCCAGCAAGGTGGGCGTCACCGTCCAGGACGGCGGCTCGGCCGTTCTGGATACATCGGCCAGCGGTGATTACGCGGCTCCGGTCGCACAAGCCGCCGGCGGCGGTCCGGTCAGCCGCGGTTACCAGGAAGAGATTGAGCACTGGGCCTACTGCATCCGCAACCCCGATCCCGAGAACCAGGTGCGTTGCCACCCCGAGGTGGCGATGGGCGACGCGGTCATCGCGTTGGGAACCAACGTGGCGTTACAGCGAAACGCCCAGGGCGAAGGCGGCTATCTGGAATTCAAGGAGGAGTGGTTCGAGGTGGATCGTGATGAGACGCCCGATGGAAGCGAGATCGCTGCCGAAACCAAGTTTATGGAAAAGCCATTGGACAGCTATTCGGGACCCAACAAACTGGCCTAAGAGAGTTCCTCTTTTCTAAGCACGACGCCAAAGTAGCTCGCCTCTCCGAGGCGAACGTCTGACAAAGCAGCTCACCGCTCCGAGACGAAGTTTGCCAAAGTAGCTCGCCTCTCCGAGGCGAAGTTTGGCAAAGCAGCGCACCTCTCCGAGGCGAAGGCTGTCAGAGTAGCTCGCCTCTCCGAGGCGAAGTCTGGCAAAACAGCGCACCTCTCCGAGGCGAAGTCTGTCAAAGTAGCTCGCCTCTCCGAGGC
>JBCCRW010000026.1:0-24139 GCA_039201055.1 Planctomycetota bacterium
ATTGATTGATTTTGTTTGGACGAAAGATCCGGGCGAGCGTTTAGAGAATATGGCATTCCCATCCAACCGCATCGCGATCGAGTTTTGGTTGGACCAGCAAGCCAAAACAAAGTAGCACGCCTCTGTTCACCTGGCTCCCCTCCCCTCCGGATCTTGGCGCGCCTTAGCGTGTCAAGATCCGGGGGAGAGGGGAGCCAGGTGAACAGAGGCGTGCTACTCTGTTTTGGCTTGCTGGTCCAACCAAAATTCGATCGCGATGCGGTTGGATCGGAATGCCATGTTCTCTAAACGCTCGCCCGGATCTTTCGTCCAAACAAAATCGTTCAATTCCGTCCGCTCCAACTCGATCGCGTCCGGATCCACGGCTCGGCAAACAAAAAACAAATCGATCACCGGCGCGACGACGCCCTGATAGTCGTACTGGTTGGGGCCCGACATCAGATAGGCGAACGATTCCAATTCAAGGCGGGTTTCCTCCGCCACCTCGCGACGCAACGCCTGTTCAATCGACTCGCCGCCATCCACAAAACCGCCGGGCAAGCCCCATTGGTTTTTGCCGGGATCGCGAGCCCGACGAACCATCAACAGACGATCCTCGGAATCGATGACCAGCCCACCGACGGCACCGACGGGGCCAAAGAAGTTTGCAAACCGGCAGCGGCTGCAACGAAAGGGCACCGCGCCGAATTCAAGGGGACGACCGCCACAATTTGGGCAACGTTCATACCATTGCCACACGGGACGACGCTTGATCGACGGCTCGGATTCCACAGACCCTCCCAGACTCGATGGAGACTCGGGGGACTGCTTGGAATCCATCAACGATTCACGCTCATGTAGAAGCTGAAGATTTGTCGCCGATCGCCGGCGGCTTCCGCGATAGGATACGCGAAGTCGAAGGCCAGCGGTGCGGGACCCAACATTGGAATGTTGACACGCAAGCCCAAACCGGGAGCAACGCGAAAATTGTCGCTGTTGATTTCGAATTCGCGTTCGACGGTTCCAAAGTCGCAGAACGCGACACCGCGAAAGGAATCATCGGCGGTGATCGGGAACATGTATTCGATCGTGTTCAGGAATTGCAGTTGGCCGCCGACTTCGACGCCAACTTCGGTGGGACTCGCACCGCGGAAATCGAAACCTCGCATGGTCGCATAGCCACCGGCGAAAAAGTTTTCGAAGATCGGCGTGTCATCGCCGGAGAAACCAAGCCGCAACGAATAGGAAAGCGTTTGGGCACCCGATCGGTCAGCCCGTTCGGTCAACAACCAATATTGGCGGAACTCGGTTTCGAAGCGGGCGTAATCGTATTTGCCAAACACCTCTTCAAAGCTGAATTCGAAAAAGTGCCCCGAGCTGGGAACGATCGATCGGTTGCGGGTGTCGTGAATGACGCGAAACTCCGCGCTGTACATTTCGTTGTCGCCCACGGATTCGGCAAGCTCGGCAACGCTTAAGGTCGTCGGATTGCTCAGGTCGACATTTTCGCCCCGCACACCAACACTTAACGACAAGTCCGGTGTGACGCGATAACCCAGTGCCACTCGGGCACCCAATCGTTCTTCGTCCCAATCGTCAAAACGACGATCAAACAAAAATCCGCTGACCGATAGCGTATACGGCAGGTAGCCCAAAAGATTCGGGTTGGCAAACGAAACGGTGTAGCGTTTGAAGCGGGAACCGGGTGCGGCCTCCAGACGGAACGTTTGACCGGCGCCGCGAAAGGCGTTGCCCGAAAAAAGGTCCTGGAACGATCGCGGCCAACGCGTGATGTCAAAGTTGCGTTCGTCAATGCTGAATTGACCATTCACGCCCGCGTCGCTGTTGACGGCACCGCCAAGTTGAATCCGTCCGGTGCGTCCGGGCGTCAGTCCGACGACCAAATCGCCTTCGCGGATGATGGGTGTCAGCGGCATCGCGCCGGCCAGTGGGTCTTCGATGGTGGCCGGATCGACCAAGCTACCGCCGGGTATCAGAGGGCTGCCGATGGGCGGGGGCACTTGGTTTCCCGGCGTCGGTATGACTTGGCTTCCCACCGGTGGCGGTCCGAAATTCGATTGCGGCGGAGGCCCAAAATTGCCCTGAGGCCCATAGACCCCCTGTGTTCCGTATGCACTGGGGGGCCCGGGAGTACTGGGGGGCCCGGAAACACTGGGGGGCCCGGAAACACTGGGGGACCCGGAGTAATTTGGAAGACCGAAGGCCGACGGTGGCGGAGTGTTTGCCGGCGGTTGATAAGCCGTGACAGGGCCGGAATTGACAGGGCCGGCGGTGCCCGACGCGTTGCCGTAAACGTAACCGGGGATCCTTCCGGCCGGCGCGATGCCCGAGCGATTTCCCTGTTGTGGATAATTCGTCGGCTCGATCCCGCCGCCGGTGGCTTGATTGGCGCGCGATTCCGGCACGACGACATGCACGTTGTCGGGGGGATACGACGAATCGTAAACCTTGGGCGGCGGGCCCATCCCCGGCGAAAATGGATACGGCGACGTGTCCTGGGCCAACGACGCGGCGGTCATCGCGGCGACGATCCATGTCCCGGCGGCGGACATGACAAGCGATTTCAAGATTCGCGACTTGCCCATTCGCGATGACACGTGACCAGTCATTGCACCGGTGTTGCTGTGTGGCTTCATGATGAGTTGCTTCACCGGCCTGGTTTCCCGCCATCGGTTGGGACGACTTTGATGTCGGGCGGATCGGCCACTTGGACATCGGTTTCAAATAACTGACTTCGTTCCAGTCGGGCGCGATCAATTTCAAGACGACGCAGATCGATCCAATCACCCTCGCGAAGCATGACCAAATTCAAAATCGTGCTTTCCTTCATCAGGTAGGGGTCACCTTCAACGTTGATACGGATCTCGCCCACCTTCCAGCGATCGCCTTCGGAAATGTTGTAAATCAAATCGACCGAAGAATCGTCCTCGCGAAGAATCGTCTTGGGGTCACATTTGGCGTAGATGAAACCCTGTTCGCCGTAGCCGTAGACGATTTCGCCGACGTCCTTGCGAAGCTTGGGCCCATTGAACGCCGCTCCGACGGTCAGCTCCTTGGCTCGCTGGCGGATGGATTCTTCCGTCACAAATCGATTGCCTTGGACCTGAATCGAATTGACGGTGTATTGCGGTCCTTCATCGATGACAAAGTGCAGGTCCATCCACTTGCCATCCTCGGAATACGAGATGCGTCGCCCGACCACGGCGGTCAAATATCCGAGGTCGTGGTAGTATCGCGCGAGCACTTCGGAATCGCGATCGACCTTGTTCATGTCCAAGGTGTTGTTGCCATAGCTAACGATCCGAAGCATGGGGCCACGCGAAGTGATGATCGAACGCAGACGGTCGTCGGGAACGATGGTGTTGCCTTCAAACGTGATTTTGCCGATGCGTTCTTTGGGGCCTTCGATGATGCGAAACAAAACCAGCCCGGGATCTTCGGGCGTGCCAATCTGCTTTTCGATGTGGACTTGGTGAAATCCGTTTTCGCGATAGAAGTCTTCCAGCCGTCGCCGCGCCGACTCGATCGTGTACACATTCATCGGGTCGCCGGCCGTCAAACCGGCTCGGGCCTCCAATTCGCGGTCGTTCAAACCGCGATTGGAGATCAATTTGAAATCGCTGATCACTGCGCGTTCTTTGACCAAGTAGGTCACGCCGACATACCCGGGTGTCGCTTCATCCAAGTCGAAACTGACGCGATCAAAGGAGCCCAGTCCGTTCAATTTGCGAACGCCCGCGAGCACGGTGTCGTAATCGTAGTAGCGGCCCTTGCGAATCGGAACGGTTTGCAGGATCGTGTTGGTGTCAACACGATCGTTGCCCCGAACGCGAACAAAACTGACCAATCGATCGCCCTTTTCGCGGCGAATGCCCAGGCCTTCGATGGAGTGTTTGTGGTCGCGAAACTTTGGTTTGGGTGGTCCCACCGGGCCTGCACCGCCACCCATGCCGCCGGGTCCGCCACCCATGCCGCCGCCAAACTGGGCCGAAGCGGCGGCCGCGTAAATGGCGAAAAGCGTGACGATCGCGATCCATCGAAGCAGGTGCATGCCAACCCGTGCCAGCGGTGTCCAGGGGGAACTGCAAGGCGAAGCCCAGTTTGGATCGCCCCGGTGCGAGTTGCCGCAACGGGGCTTGCCGGATTCTGGGCCGCCCAAGGTCCCTGGTTACTAGCAATCCGGTTTCCCGACCGGCAAGCCCGTTCAACCGATTTGCGTTGCACCGAAGTGCCCTTTTCAGTTTCACGAAACCGCCGCCGCCCACAGACGCCGCGCACGCGATCGGGTTAAACTTAGGGGTCGCGAAGTCATCGAACCCATTGGCCCTCACAACGTTGGAATTTCAGAGAGTCTTTATGCCAAACGCAACCAGCCCTTCACCGCTCGCGCTGCCTTCCATGATCGCGCGGGTCCCATCATCGTGTCGCTTGGCCGATTCATCGCGTCGATCAAGCCGATCGAACTCCATCGCGGCTATTGCGTGCTTGTTGCTGCTTTGCGTTTTCACGAACGCGACCCTTGCCGACGACCTGCCGGCCACACCCGCGCGTGACGGCGTCAAACCGCGGAACGTTGTGTTCATCTTGACCGACGATCATCGCTACGACGCGATGGGGTTTGCCGGGCACCCGTTTTTGCAAACGCCGCACTTGGATTCGATCGCCGCCAATGGTGTACATGTCAAAAATGCGTTCGTGACCACATCGTTGTGCTCGCCCAGTCGAGCATCGATTTTGACGGGACTGTACACGCACAAGCATCGCGTGATCGACAACAACCGGTTGGTGCCCGAGGGAACCCTGTTCTTTCCCCAATACCTGCAACGCGCCGGCTACGAAACCGCGTTTTTTGGAAAGTGGCACATGGGCGGGCATCATGACGACCCGCGACCGGGCTTCGACAAATGGGTGTCCTTCCGCGGCCAGGGAAATTATCTGCCGCCGGGGCCCAAATACACTTTGAACGTCGATGGCAAACGGGTGCCGCAAAAGGGTTACATCACCGACGAAATTACCGACTACGCGATCGATTGGATGAAGTCGCAAAACGATCGCGACCAACCCTTCTTCATGTATCTGTCTCATAAGGCCGTGCATTCGAATTTCACGCCCGCCAAACGTCATCAAGGACGCTACGCCGATGCCGATTTGAGTTTTCTGCCGCGGGGCGAAAACGTTTCGGCGGCGGCAAACGCGCCACGTTGGGTTCGCGATCAACGCAATTCATGGCACGGCATTGACTTTTCGTACCACGGCAACAAGGGGCTCGACGCGCTCTACCGGTCGTATTGCGAAACGCTGCTGGGCGTCGACGAAAACGTAGGCCGAGTGCTCGATCAACTCAAAGAAATGGGCATCTACGATGAAACCTTGGTCATCTACATGGGCGACAATGGTTTCATGTGGGGCGAACACGGCTTGATTGACAAACGCGTCGCCTACGAGGCGTCGATTCGTGTCCCGATGGTGATGCAGTGCCCGGAGCTGTTCGATGGCGGCAAGGTGTTGGAGCAGGTTGTCGGCAACATTGACATTGGCCCCACGGTGCTGCACGCGGCGGGTTTGGAAACGCCGGACTACATGGACGGACAAAGCTTTTTGGAATTGCCCAACAAGCCTGATTCCCCGTGGCGGGATTACTTTTTGTACGTGTACTACTGGGAAAAGAATTTCCCGCAAACGCCAACCCAATTCGCTCTTCGCGGCGAACGCTTCAAGTACATCACGTATTACGGTTTGTGGGACACCGACGAGCTTTACGATTTGACCACGGATCCTGGGGAAAGCAAAAACTTGATCCACGATCCAAAGTACAAATCGGTCGCCAAAAAAATGGAGCGGCAGCTGTACGACATGCTTGAAGACGCCGGCGGGATGGATTTGCCCATGAACCGGCCACGCGGCAATTCGCAAAACAAGCGGTGGGCGGCCAAGGGTGGCGATCAAGGTGCCGATTTTCCCGCCGCGATGGTCGTCGACGAACCCATCAACCGCAACGCAAAGTAATTTGCGGGCGATCAACCCGCGTCTTGTTTCGGCGCTGCAAGCAGCCGATCGATCACCGTTTCCATCTCCTTGACGCCGCTTGGCGAATAGCCTTCCCAGGCACCCACCAGGCGGCCGTCGTGGTCAAACAGCAAACTGCTTGGAAAGAACAAGTCCGGACCTCCGAGCAGCCGGGCGGCGGCGCTACGCGTTTTTCCACCGGGATCACAATAGACGTCGTGCGCAATGCCATGGCCGCCGAAAAACGACGCGGTTTCGTCGCGTAAGGACTGGAAGCTGGCGTCGGGACCGCGTTCGCACGAAATCGATAAAAATGCGAAGTCGTCGGAATCATCATGCTTGGCGACCATCGCCGCCAATTCGGGATACTCCATCCGGCACGGCCCACACCAAGTTCCCCACAAATGGATCAGGGTGATTTTTTCGGGCAGGCTCTTGACCAATCGACCCTCGCGAACAAGCTCGGCCGCCGAAGCGGATGACACCGTGGCATTGCCGTCTGAGTCGACGGAATAATCAATCAGCGGCAGCAATTCGATTTCGGAAATCGGCTGGCCCACGGCAGCCGTTTCCCATTTATTTTTCGTCTCCCCTTGGCACCCAAGCAGGCCGGCCAGCGGTAGCAAACACGCCAGCACGAATGATCCGGAAACACACAAGTTGGGCGATCCGTAAACAGGCAAGCGGAATCGATCGCGGACCGTCGCGCCGTGACAATCCGGCGTTTCGTCAACGATCGGTGCGGGAGAGAAGTTCGGGCGGGTCGGCATGAAGGGTTCGCAGGGCAGGAAGACTGGGCAGGGTTTCTGGCGGCCGAGAGATTCTTGAAGATGGCCAAGGACCGGCGACGTCCGCAAGCGGGCGGATTCCGGTCGCACGCCGGTGATTGTGTCCATGCTTGTGTCGGGATTCCGCATCGGCGTCCTTTCGAAGCACTTGGATTGCCCGCACAATGTTTCCGACCCACGAATTTGAATCACCTGAGGAAGCGCGATCGGCCAGGGAATGACCCAATCTGAAATCAAGGTAAAGGGAGCGCGGCAACATAACCTTCAAAACGTCCAACTGACGCTGCCACGTGGCGAATTGATCTGCTTTTCGGGCGTATCCGGGTCCGGAAAATCCTCCCTGGCCTTTGATACGCTGTACGCCGAGGGCCAACGCCGCTACGTCGAAAGCTTGTCGAATTATGCCCGGCAATTCATGGGCCAAATGCCCAAACCGGATGTCGATTTGGTTTCAGGGCTGTCGCCATCGATTTCGATCAGCCAAAAATCGACCGGCAAAAATCCGCGCAGCACCGTCGGCACGATCACCGAAATCTACGATTTCCTACGTGTTCTTTATGCCCGCGTTGGCACCGGCATGTGCCCCAATTGTGATCTGCCGATCGCCGCCCAATCCCGCGACGCCATCGTCGCGCGGATCGCCGGCAGCCCCGCCGATCAATCCATCTGGATTCTCGCTTCGGTGGTCCGCGGCAAGAAGGGCGAATTCAAGGATCTGTTCGAAGACCTCCGACGCCAGGGTTTCGGTCGCGCCCGCGTTGATGGCGAAACCTATTCATTGTCCGATCCACCGCATTTGGATCGTTCGCGGCGGCACGACGTCGAAGTCGTCGTCGATCGGATCGCGCCCGGCCAGCGTGACAAACAACGCTTGATCGACGCCGTCGAACTGGCACTCAAGCTTGGCGAATCATCGCTCGTCCTGTCCTTGACACCGGCCGGCGCCGCCACCACCGCGCCGGTCAAAGACGACACCTTGCTTTCCAGCCGCTTTGCATGTCCCCAATGTGGCGAAAGCTTCCGACCGCAAACGCCCCAATTATTTTCGTTCAATTCGACCCAGGGCATGTGCGAATCGTGCGATGGACTGGGCAAGTTGTACACCTTCGCGCCGGAAAAAATCATTCCCGACGAATCGCTTTCGTTTCGCAAAGGCGCGATTGTGCTGCTTGGAAAATGGGCGGACGTCGGGCGGTATCGGCGACACATTTACAAGGGCGTCGCCGAGGCCGTGGACGTGGCGATGCAGTGGGAATCGGGCACGATGCTGGGGACCGCGTGGCGGGACCTGCCCGAGACGGCGCGGCAGATTTGGCTGTGGGGCATCGATTCGTCGCCAGAGTTCCCGTCAAAGGGAAGCGGCAAGGCCAAGCCCTACAAAGGGGAATTTGCGGGCATCATCCCCGAACTGCTCGATCGCTACCGCACCACCAAAAACAAGATGCAACTGAAGCATCTGGAAAAGCACATGGACACCATGGTGTGTCCGGATTGTCACGGTGGCAGATTGAATCGGCAAGCGTCCGCCGTCACGCTGACCACGGCCAGCAAGAAAAAACTGACCGCTGCACTCGAGGGCAAGCGTGCGTTGACGTTGCCGCAGGTTTGCCAGTTACCAATCGATTCATTGGCTGATTTTTTTGCCGATTTAAAGCTGGGACCAACCGATACGATCATCGCGGCCGAAGCCCTGAAGGAAGTACGGTCGCGCATTGGTTTTTTGCTAGGCGTGGGTTTGGAATACCTGAACCTGGCTCGCACCGCACCGACGCTTTCGGGTGGCGAATCGCAGCGAATTCGTTTGGCCGGACAGATCGGCAGCGGTTTGGTCGGTGTCCTTTACATCTTGGATGAACCGTCGATCGGGCTGCACCCGCGCGACAACGAACGGCTGATCCAAACGCTGCTGCGATTGCGTGACGCCGGCAACACCTTGATCGTTGTCGAACACGACGAAGAAACGATGCGCGCGGCCGACCGCGTCGTCGATTTTGGCCCCGGCCCCGGCGTCCGCGGCGGTAAGGTCGTCGCGGCGGGCCCGGTCGAAACGGTTTCCAAATCCAAGAAGAGTTTGACGGGCGCGTTTCTGTCGGGGCGTCGTGAAATCGCGATCCCCGCGCAAACGCGGCCGATCGATCCGGACAAAATACTGACCATCCGTGGTGCCCGACATCACAATTTGAAAAACATCGATGTCTCGTTTCCGCTGGGCAACATCCTGTGCGTGACCGGCGTTTCGGGAAGCGGCAAGAGTTCGTTGATCAGCGGTATCTTGCAGCCGGCACTACGCAATACGTTGCACGCGGCCGAAGACGAAGTCGGCGATCATGACACGATCGAGGGCATCGATCATCTGGACAAAATCATCGCCATTGATCAATCGCCCATCGGTCGCACGCCGCGTTCCAACCCGGCGACCTACGTCAAAGTGTTCGACGAGATTCGCAATTTGTTCGCCAAAATGGGCGACGCAAAAACACGCGGCTACACGGCATCGCGCTTTAGTTTCAACGTCGAAGGCGGTCGCTGTGCCGCGTGCGAGGGCAACGGATCGACCCGCTTGGAAATGGATTTCCTGGCCGACATCTGGGTCACCTGTCCCGTGTGCCAAGGGCATCGATACAACTTGGAAACGCTGTCGGTAAAATTCAAGGGCCACTCCATCGCCGAAGTTTTGGAGATGGACATTGCCCAGGCTCTGGGATTGTTTGAAAACGTTCCTAAGATTGCCACCAAATTGCAAACCTTGGTCGACGTCGGGTTGGAATACTTGAAGCTCGGGCAACCGTCGCCGACGCTTTCGGGCGGTGAAGCCCAACGCATCAAATTGGCCAAGGAACTCTCGCGTCGCGATACCGGCCGCACGCTGTATGTCTTGGACGAACCCACGACCGGGCTGCACTTCGCCGACATCGATTTGTTGTTGGGCGTGATGAATCGCTTGGCCGATCGCGGCAACACCATTGTGATCGTCGAACACAACACCGACGTGATTAAAACCGCCGACTGGGTCATCGATCTGGGGCCCGAAGGCGGTGCCGGTGGCGGCACCGTGATTGCCGAAGGTCGGCCGCAAGACGTCGCCAAGCAAACCGACAGTCGCACCGGCGAGGCGCTGGCCAAGGCGATGGGCATCCGGCGGAAAAATAAACCGAAAGAACCCACTCGGTCGCTGACGCCGTTGTCGGCCGATGCCCGCACCCATGTTATCGTCCACGGTGCCGCCCAACACAATTTGCGTAGTATCGACGTGCGGATTCCACGCGACCAAATGACGGTGTTTTGCGGTCCCAGCGGTAGCGGCAAAACCTCGCTGGCGATGGACACAATCTATGCCGAAGGCCAACGCCGCTATGTCGAAAGTCTGTCGTCGTACGCGCGGCAATTTATCGGGCAAGCCGAAAAGCCCACCGTCGACCGCATCGAGGGACTGTCGCCGGCGGTCGCCTTGGAACAGAAAAACCTGGGCCATTCGCCGCGCAGTACCGTCGGCACGGTCACCGAGGTTTACGACTACCTGCGAATCCTGATGGCGCGTCTGGGCCAACCGCATTGTCCGGATTGCGCGATTCCCGTGGGCACCCAAACCCCCGATCAAATTGTCGACAAGGTTCTGGCGATCAAAACCGGCACGCGAGCGTTGTTGATGGCGCCGCTGGAAGTCACACCGGGACCGTCGTCGGCGGATACCTGGAAGTCATTGCAATCCATGGGTTACACCCGAGTCCGCATTGACGGCAAGACCCTGGAACTGGACGCCGCGCCGGCACTGGATGCCCGCAAGGTGCAGCACGTGCAAGTTGTCGTCGACCGGGTGACGATCCAGGAAGACGAACGCAGCCGGATCAGTGACAGTGTCGAACAGGCATTGTCATTGGGCGTTGGAGTGATGCAAGTCGCGATCGCCGACAAAGACCGCCCGGAACCGCGCTGGGATGTCGTTTCCCACAGCCAGCATTTGGTTTGCGAAAAGTGCGGCCGCAGTTTTCCCGAATTGACGCCGCACCATTTCTCATTTAATAGCGGCATCGGTTGGTGCAGCCAGTGCGAAGGCTTGGGTGTGCAAACGGGCACCGATCCGGCGGCGTTGTTCACCGCACCGGGGATGACTTTGGCCGACGGCGCGGCGTGGTTGTGGCCGGCAACCGACAACGCGTTGTCCCACGCGATGCTGGTCGCGCTCGGCCGCCACACCGGCGTTCCGATTGACGTGCCGGTGCGCGAATTGACGGTCTCGCAGCGCCGCGTCTTGCTGCGAGGCACCGGCGATGATTGGATCGAAGTCGACACCGACGCGGGCATCAAACTGCGCTTCCAGTTCAAGGGGTTTTATCCAACGCTGGACTACGCGTCGCGCTTGATCCCGGGCCTGCGGGCCAAGCTGGAACGATTTACCGACGAAATCGATTGTGGTGCGTGTGATGGATCGCGGCTTCGAGAGGAATCGTCGGCGGTGCGGTTTCGTGGCATGACGATCGGCGACGTCGTGCACTTGCCGCTGTCACGCCTTGCCGAAATCATTCGCGGCTGGAAGCTGGACGCCCGCGAAAAAAAGATCGCCGGCGAATTGCTGCGCGAAGTGCAATCACGCGTCCAATTCTTGAACGACGTCGGCTTGGGATATTTGACGCTGCATCGACCCGCGGCGACTTTGTCCGGTGGTGAAGCCCAACGGATTCGGTTGGCGGCACAACTGGGCAGCGGGCTGTGCGGCGTCCTGTATGTGCTGGACGAACCCACCATCGGATTGCATCCGCGCGACAACTTGCGGTTGCTTGCCGCGATGCACCGGTTGCGTGATTTGGGCAATACGCTGTTGGTGGTCGAACACGATCGCGACGTGATCGGCGGCAGTGATTACCTGTGCGACTTCGGGCCGGCGGCCGGTCGCGGAGGCGGCAGCATTGTCGCCCAGGGACCACCGTCTCGGGTGCAACCCGAAGCAACCTCGGTGACCGCGGGCTACATCACCGGGTCCAAGGAAGTCGAAATTCCCGCGACGCGACGGCCGGTTTGGACCGATTCGGGAACACCGCTGACCGAAGCGATCGAATTGATCGGTGCCGGCGAAAACAATTTGCGTGGCGTCGATTTTCGTTTGCCGTTGGGGGTGATGACGGCGATCACCGGCCCCAGCGGAAGCGGCAAGAGTTCGTTGATCGATGGGATTTTGTATCCCGCGATTGCCCGTCGATTGCATCGTGCCAGGTTGCGGCCCGGCCGGCATGAATCACTGCTGGGGTTACGGTACATCGACAAGGTCATTCGGGTCGATCAATCGTCTTTGGGAAACAGCCCATCCAGCAACCCGGCGACGTACACCGGTTTGTTTGATCACATCCGCCAAGTGTTCGCGGAAGTCCCCGAGGCCGGCGAGCGTAGGATGACTTCGCGTCACTTTTCGTTCAACGTCCCTGGCGGTCGCTGCGATACCTGCGACGGGTACGGGCAGCTTAAAGTGGAAATGCACTTTTTGCCGGACGTCTGGGTGACCTGCGATGATTGTCACGGCCATCGGTACAACGACGCCGTGCTGGAGATCCGGTATCGCGGCCGGAACATCGCCGACGTGCTGGAAATGTCGTGCGGCGAAGCGGTCGAATTTTTCTCCGGCCATGGCAAGATCACGCACATTTTGCAAACGCTATGCGACGTGGGGCTGGACTACGTCACGCTGGGTCAAAGCGCTCCGACGCTGTCCGGCGGCGAGGCGCAACGAGTCAAGCTGGCGTCCGAGCTGGCGCGGCCGGACACCGGCCGGACGCTGTATCTGCTGGACGAACCGACAACCGGTTTGCACTTTGATGACATCCGAAAACTGCTGGCCGTGATGCAGCGGCTGACGAAACTGGGCAACACCGTCGTGGTCATCGAACACAATTTGGACGTCATCAAGTGCGTCGATTGGGTGATCGACCTGGGCCCAGGCGCGGGCGACGAAGGTGGCCAGATTGTGTTTGAGGGAACGCCCGAGGCCATGGCGAACACGGCGGGATCTCCACTCGCATCGGTGACCGCGCCGTTCTTGGCTGAAGCACTGCACCTGCCCGCCAATGGGAAAACGGCGGCAAAAAAGACGCGTGTGAAAACGGCGACGCAAAAATCAGTCGCTCCGGTCCGGAGCAAGTCGAAGCGTCAGCCCGCCGAACAGACGGAAGGCAACCAGGCGGTCGTACCCGATCTTGTCGCTCATGTTGGCGACGCGGAAGTTGAGGTTGGGGCGGGAGTTGGGGTTGAGGTTGAGGTTGAGGTTGGGGTTGAAGTTGAAGTTGAAGTTGAAGGCGAGGGTGAGGGTGAGGGTGTTTGGAAAGTTCTTGGCAAGAAATGGCACACGCTACCCAAAGGTTTTGAAGCCAGTTCGCCGCCTCGTTGGCCCCTCGAACTTGCCGAGCGTGTGATCGATATGATCGAGGACGTGGCGGGCCCGCAAAGCCTACGTTTTGATCGGCCCGATGCGTTGACCGTGCGTGCGCCCAAGTCCGATTCGGCCGTCTTGGTTTTGAATACAAAACGGGCCGATAGCCTGCGTTTGCATTTGCAAAACATGACGATGGATTCGCCCGTGTTGCACGAACTGCCCAAGAACTTGCGGGCAAAAACCGAAGCCTCTTCCGAGGGTGGCATCGCGATCCCGTTGACCAAAGCGGTCGATGGGCGAAGCCGCAAGTTGAAGCAGTTTCTTCGTGTCGCTTGGGCCGAAGAAACCACCAACGATTGATCGAAAAGCGGTATTCATCGCAAAACGGACGTGCTAGGCTTCAACGCTGTGGTCTTTTACCGCCCACCGGGCTGCGAACTACCGTTCCCACTGAATCCTATCGGGGCCGATGGATTTGGGGTCGGTCTCGATCGGCCCGGTGACCGGCACAAGACCTGACATTTTATCGGCAAGATGCTTGGATCGATCCGCGCCAGCGATGGATCGGGGTGTCGGTTTTATCAGTGGTTTGACGGTCTGTGAAAGAATTGGATTTGGTCGATGGGATCGACCCCCACGGGATCACCAGTCGCGAAAAGCTAGAACGTTGCCAGGACATCCTGGATTATTCGTTCGAAGATCCCACGCTCCTTCGTTCGGCACTAACACACGCGTCGTGTGCTTCGCATCGTTTGGCCAGCAACGAGCGGCTGGAATTTTTGGGGGACGCGGTGCTGGGTTTGGTCGTCTGCGATTGGCTGTTCGACCGGTATCCCAATTACAGCGAGGGCGATTTGACAAAGATCAAGTCGGCCATCGTCAGCCGCCGCACCTGTGCCAAGGCCGCCCGCCGTCTGGGACTGGACGGGTGTTTGATCGTGGGTCGCGGCGTCGTCAAAAATCGTAGTTTCCCACGATCCCTGGTCAGTGACGTTTTTGAATCCGTCATCGCGGCGTTGTACCTGGATGGCGGCTTGGAAGTCGTGCGGCCACGCATTCGCCAATGGTTGGCCGACGAATTAGACGACGTCTTGGATACCCAATCCGCGGGCAATCACAAATCGTCGCTGCAGCAAACCGCCCAACGGGATCATGCGGCCACACCCAGCTACCAATTGATCCGCGATGTCGGCCCCGATCACCGCAAAGCGTTTCTGGTCGCGGCCGTCATTGGCGAACAAGTGTTTACACCGGCGTGGGGCAGCACCAAAAAAGATGCCGAACAACGCGCCGCCGCCAACGCGCTTGACGAACTTCGCGGCGACGAACCCACCTTCGATCCGGAAACCCAAACGCTGCCCCAACGCCTCGGCCAAACCGGCACTGGCGAACCGTACGACACCGGGGAAACTAGCGATACCGGGGAAACAAGCGACACCGGCGATTCGACCGATCGAGACCACACGCCCAAGGAGCGGGAATGAATCTGCAAAGTGAGACAACGCCACCCCAATCAAAATCGTGCGTCGGTCTGCCGGTCCAGTGGGCCGGGCGAAACTTTCGGTTGCTGGCGCCCGGCGGGGTGTATTGGGAAACGCAAAATCTGTTGATGGTCGCCGACACGCATTTTGGCAAGGAAGCAACCTTTCGCAGCGCGTCGATTCCCGTTCCCCGGGGCAGCACTCGCGAAACGATTCGGCGAACGTCGAAATTGATTGACCAGGTGCAACCGGCGACCGTCGTCGTGCTCGGCGACCTGTTTCATCATCGCACTTCGTTGTCGGATGAAACGATTCAGGCACTGGATGAATGCTTCGTGCGGCATGCCGTGACGCGTTGGGTGTTGGTGCGGGGCAACCATGATCGGGGCCTTGGTAAGTTGCCAGCCCATTGGCCGCTGGAGGATGCCGGTGAAGCCTGGGATTTGAATGGCGTTCGCATGCAGCACCACCCCGCCGACCCGCCGGGCGACGCGGAACTGTTGTTTTGTGGGCACCTGCACCCGGCGGTGCGATTGAATTCTCGAAGTGCTTCGCTGGGGAAGCTGCCGTGTTTTTGGAAATCCAAACAAACGATCGTGCTGCCAGCGATCGGCGATTTCACCGGAACCGCCAAAATTCGGCCCGGCAAGCAGGACCAGGTGTACGTGGTTGCCGACGACGAAGTCTTTCACTTGCCGTAGGAACCTTTATTTGCCGTAAGAAAACGCAGCTAACGCTAAAATTCTGACACATTAGCCCGTGCTGGCGGCGTAGAATCTCACTTTGCGCAGGATTTTCTCGCGAGGTGACAGGGTGTGATTCGGGTTGGCGGCCGAGAATGCGACGGCAAAGCCGTGCGGCAAATGGTTTTTCGCTCCACAACCGGGGCGCTCCTGGCGGCCTGTTTGTGGTCGCCGGGATGCCTGTGGGAAAAAGGCGGACCGTCCGGCCCGGCACCCAGCGATTCGGCCAAGTCGCAACCGGCGTCACGCAGATCCAAAGTCCTGGGTTTGCAAACGCGAAGCGCCATCCCGGCAAAGAAAATCGGCGACCCCTCGGGACTGGCCCGAGCCAAGCGGCGGATGGCTGAAGGCCGCATTTATGACGCCGTCGAAGACTTGCAAGCTTGGTGGGAAGCGTCGCCGGGCGATGTCCAACGTCGAACGATGTTGGCGGGTCTGCAAAACCATACCGGTCTGCAGCATCAAGCGATCGAACATTTCCGTTGGTTGATCCAGCGCGGCCATCATCAATCAGGTGAATTGTTGGTGTTGGCGGACACCAGCCGGCCTCAAACCGATCGGCAGACCCTTCGCCAGGCGCGGCGTTTGAACCCCGCGGACCTGCGTCCCGAATATGGCTTGGCGATGGACGATGCCTATGCGGGAAAATGGGAAGAGGTCAAAAGTCGTTTGCAAGCGGTATGGAAACAGCATCCGCAATTTGTACCCGCCAAACGTTTGGGGTATCGGGCGGCGGCGGAACTGGAGGACCCGAGTTTGGACGAACAAATCAGCGCGGACTGGAGCGAACAAGTTCCCGTGCTGGTTTCCGAACATCCCGATTTTTGGTTGGCGATCGCGCTTTGGTTTCAGCACTACGGGCAACCCGAATCGCAAATCGCCGCGTTACGCGAGGCGATTCGGCGGAGCCCCAATCATCCGGACGCGCATCAGCGATTGGCACGCGTGCTGGCCGAAAACAATCAAGCGGAATTGGCGGACCAGGTTCTGCGGCGTTTGCGTTTGTTGACCGACCTTCGCGATCGCGTGGATGCTTTCGGTTCCTGGCAACAAAATTCGCAAATCGATTGCGTTCGCATCGCCGAATCCATGTACGGCCTCGGCCGTCGCTGGGAAGCGCTGTGCTGGCTTCGACAGGGATCCACCATGTCCAATCGCCCCAGCGACAAGCTGCGAACTCGCTTTGCCGAATATCGCAAAGGGGTCACCGCGACGACGCCATGGCAGGATCCCCGGTCCACCTTGATCGATGTCATCCCGGCGGCCGACATGACACCACGCGATGCACTGGAGCGGCTGGGCACGTTGCGAAATCGCGGGCGAGGTTTGGCGAAAGACGAAATCGATACCGCCAGGCCCGTTTCCATGCCGCCGGGCAACCCGTCGGAAACCACGCCGATTGATTTTTCCAACGTCGCCCTGGAAACGGGTTTGATTCACGATTCCGCCATGTCGTTTCCTGACGATTCACGCGAGGGTCTGTGGATTTGGCAAAGCGGCGTCGGCGGAGCCGCGGTGTTGGACTTTGATCGCGATGGCTGGCCGGATTTGGCGCTTTCGCGTGTCGGCGGGACGCCCGGTTTGGCGGACAGTCAGCCAAACGTTTTGTTTCGCAATCGCGACGGTCGGTGGCAACTCGCCGACCGAGCGGGCGCCGGCGACCCTGGCTACACCCAGGGGCTGGCGGTCGGTGATTTGAATGCGGACGGCTTTGACGATTTGTTGGTTGCCAACATTGGTTCGAATCGCTGGTTGCGCAACAACGGCGACGGAACGTTTTCGGAGTTCCCGCAATCGGCGCGCGACTTCCATACCCCGGCCGCCACCAACCGAACCATTTGGACATCGTCGATCGGCGTCGGCGATTTAAACGGCGATGGTCTGGCCGACGTCTACGAAGTCCAATACGTCGGTGGCGACGCCGCGTTGACCCAGCGTTGTCCGGAACCCGCGGTCGGTGGCTACCGATCGTGTCAACCGCTGGTCTTTGACGCCGAAGCCGACAACGTTTGGCTGGCCCAAAAAGAGGGTGACTTCAAACGAGTCGGCGGAGCGAGTGGTGATGGGGCGCAAAGCACCGCGATTCAGGCGGGCCGTGGACTGGGAATCATCCTTGGGCAATTGGACGCCAAGGGCGGCATCGAAGCCTACGTCGCCAACGACATGACCGGCAACCACTGGGTGACTTGGGACGAGCAATCGGGCCAGCTGGTCGATTCGGCGCTGCTGCGTGGTGTGGCATTGAACCGAGGTTCGCTGGCACAAGCGTCGATGGGAATTGCGGCCGATGATTTTGACCAGGACGGTGACATCGATCTGTTTGTGACCCACTTTTCCAACGATCACAACACTCTTTACGAACAACGACGCGGCGGTTTTTTTTGCGATCGATCCCAGGCCGCCGGCATCGTCACGCCGTCGATGCCGTTGTTGGGTTTTGGAGCTCAGCCGATCGATTGGGACGGCGACGGACGCAGCGAAATTCTAGTCGCCAACGGTCACATTGATGATTTCACCCACAAATCCGAAGCCTTCGAAATGCCCGCTCAACTGCTGCGTGTCACGGCCGGCGGTCGCTGGGTCGACGCCAAGGTTTGCGGTGACGCGGCCCAGCTGCTGCAAAAAAACCGCTTGGCCCGCAGCATCGCCAAGCTGGACTTCAACCGCGACGGTCAATGGGACGCCGTGATGACCGACTTGCGCAACCCGACGGAACTGTGGGAGAACCGGGTTAAAGTCCCCAATCAACCCATCGCAGTGCACTGCGTCGGTACCGCATCGGAGCGGTCGGCGGTGGGAACAACGATCACCATGATTCGCGATGGCGATTTGCCGACGATCCGACAAGCCGTTTTATCCGGCGATGGCTATCAGGCCAGCAACCAGCGCGTTTACATCTTTCCCGCGGCGGCCGATGCGTCGTCGATCCGTTTGGACGTTCAATGGTCGTCGGGATTGAAGGAGTCGTTTGAGCTCGATACCCGCATCGGCCAGTGGTTGTTGGTCGAAGCACAACCGGCATGGCCGCTGGGCAAAGACTAACGCCCGCCCGCTGTAAATTGCTCATACGACACCAACCGGTAAAGCTTCTGCATTCCCGCGAACGTTTTGATGTCCTTTTCGGTCGCTTTGTCGAAGGGGACAAAGTCGCTTTGCGTCGTCCAATGGGATGGTTTTGAACTCGCGTTAATCGTGATCTCAACCTGCTTCGGTGTCTTCCCGTCTTTGGCGATCGCCTGGCCGATCGCAAATCGCGCGAAGGGTGGGATCGGCGTTTGACGCTGTGCGAGCGACAAACACAACGCGGTATCGGCGAATCGTCGGTAGGCTTCCGCGAGCCCCGGTTCGGGATGCTTTTCGGCCAGAACGTTGTATTGGACGCTGCGATTTTCGTCACCGAAACGCAATTGGTACCGGCCATTTTGAAACGTCGGTTGTCGATCCAATCCCAGCGTTTGCGGATTGGGGGATGAACGTCCCGCCTGGATCGTTCGGTCCCGCAAATCCATCAATTCGGCGAACTGGATCTCACAGCGAACCTGGGCCTGGCGATCCAGCAAGGTAACCACGTCATTTGCGTACACGGTGATCCACCGCAATCCATCGTCTTGAATTTCGTAGGTTTTCGCGCCGTCAAAGATCAACCGAACGCTGCCGGCTTCTTGACCGTCGCGGCGGACTCGTTGGACGCACACAATCCGCGGTCGATTCGCTTTGGCTGCATCCGCAGCGGCGCGCGAGGTCGAATCCTCAGCGGCCCGCAAGGTCGACGGCGTGGCGAATCCTTGAAAGGTCAGCAAACCGATGCATACGAAGAAACGCATTGCTTTGGCAGCGACGGCGGATCCTGGGCCAATCGCTGATTCGATTGGAATGGTGTCGGCCGGTGTCCTGCGCATCGAAAAAAACTCAATTCCACGTGTCGTCAACATTTCCTCCGGGGAATCTGGACACCGCACCCGAATTCCCCGTAAAACCCCGGTCTCGCCGCTGATTGGCCGCTCGGGGGTGTTTGGTTTTGGCCGCTCCATCCACGGCGGGCTTTGGCATACTGAACGCTGGGCTGTTGAGTCCAGATCATCCTGGGCCGCTGAGTCCAAATCATCCTGGGCTATTGAGTCCAGATCATCCTCGCAATCAAAATTTTTCCCGCACGCCGGTTTATGCACGAAACGCTGATTCGATTCCCGCACTCGGTGGGCGCTTGGCCGCTGTTCGGATGGGGCTGGTGCCTGGGGCTACTCGGCTTGGGGCTGGCCATCCGCGTCGCGTGGTTGGCAAGCGCGGGCGCCCGCATGCGGCACTCCAAAGCCGCCAAGGGTGAACCGAAGACGGACGCGGGCTGGGTGTCGATGTTCCTTTTCAGCGAATCTTATTTGTGGGTGATCGCGGGCTTCGTGTTGGTCAAAGTCATCCCCGCGATTGAACTCAAGAACTTGAACGGCGATCCGGTCGGATTGGCCATTCGCGGCTATGGCATGTTCTTGTTGATCGCGGTGGTCTCGGCCATCGGCTTGGCCATGCATCGGGCCAAACGATTTGGCTTGGACCCGGATTGGGTGTTGCGGATCGCGCCGATGACATTTTTTGGCGGCATCATCGGGGCTCGGTTGTTTTATGTGATCCAGTATCGCGATCAATTCATCGACGATTCGCTGGTGGCGACGCTGCAAAACCTGGTGAAATTCACCGAAGGTGGCTTGGTCGTTTATGGCAGCTTCATCGGTGGCGGCTTGGCGGCGTTGTATTTCGTGCTGCGTTACCGACTTCCCGTGCGGCGGATGGGTGACATCATCGTGCCGTGTTTGTTTATTGGCGTGTTCTTTGGGCGGATGGGTTGTTTGATGCACGGCTGTTGTTGGGGTGGGGCGTGCGGCGACACTTGGTACGGCTTGCAATTTCCGACGACCAGCCCCGTTTATCGCGACCAGGTTGATGACGGATCGTTGTTGGGTTTCAAAATCGATCCCGAAACGTCGCGTGTGACCGAGGTGCTTCCGGATTCGCTGGCGGCCCGCGAGGGTCTGCAGACGGGCGACACGGTGGACTATTTGGTAGTCGAACCTGACTTGGAAAACGCTTTCGACGCGACGCTTCCCGCCGAAGAAGCCCCTTTGGCGATCCGCGGCCGCGTCGGCGGAAAACCGGTTTATTGGAGTTCCAAGGAATTACCGCGCCACGCCAATCCCGTTTTTCCGGCCCAATTGGTTAGCAGTTTGGGCGGCCTGCTGCTGTGTGGGTTCCTTTCGTTGATTCAACCGAATTGGCTTCGCGAAGGCGGCATCATGTGGCTGGGCTTTGTCGGCTATGCCGTGTTGCGATTTGGTTTGGAGATCATCCGCGTTGACGAGGCCGGTCAGTTTGGCACCAGTATTTCGATTTCGCAGTGGGTCAGCATGCTTGTCGTGGTTTTGTCAATCTTGGGTTGGTTGTGGACGCGGAAGATGCCGCCGGCGGGGCCGCCACGACCCATCGAACCGGAACGTTCGCCAAACGCCGGCGCGGCGGCGTCGGCATCATGAGTGACGTCGCCAAGGCCCCGGTGCCATTTCCCGATGACGCGGCCCCATTTCCCGATGACGCGGTCCCATTTCCCGATGACGCGTTCGCATTTCCCGATGACGTGATCGCCGTTGACCCACGCCATGTCACGGCCCAACGCTGCGTCATGGCGATGATCGTGATCCCGCTGGGCATTGGCCTGTGTGCTTCCTGCTTGGCGATACCGTTTGCGATGGATTCGGCGGTTTGGGGTTGGATCATTCTTGCGGCGATCGTGATGCTGACCGTGATCGTCGCGGCCCTGTTGATCGGTGTGTTCCCCCGCGCCGACTACCGTCGTTATCGATACCGCTTGAACGACCAAGGTTTTGAAATTCGCTCGGGAATCTTTTGGCGCAACATCATTCTGGTCCCGCACGAACGAGTGCAACACGCCGACGTAACCCAGGGGCCGCTGCAACGTCACTTTGGTTTATCAAACCTGACGATCCACACCGCCGGAACCCACAACGCGACCGTCGTGCTAGAGGGACTCAGCGAACAGGTGGCCCAGCAATTGCGTGACCAGTTGGTCGGCAAACGAGGCCGCTGATGTCAGGCGATGTCCGGCGTTTGCACCCGAGTTCGATCCTGTTCGGCCTGCTGCGCACGATCAAGCAATTTTTGTTCGCGTTGCTGGTGACCATCTTTCTGGCATCCTCGGGAAACCAATGGGCCTTGCTGGGCACCGCGATCGCGTTGGGCTTCAGCGGCATCAAGTCGGTGTTTGATTACATCACCGTCCGCTATCAAATTCGCGACGGGGATTTGATCGTCGATGAAGGGTTGATTTTCAAGCGACACCGCACGGTGCCGGTCGAGCGGATTCAGAATATCGATCACCTGCAAAACCCCATTCACCGATTCTTCGATGTCGCCGAAGTGCGTGTGGAAACGGCTTCGGGTAAAGACCCCGAGGCGGTTTTGCGAGTGCTTTCAATGACGGACCTGCAGCGTCTGCAAGAGAACATTTTTTCGCAGCAGTCGGTCTGCGGTGATGAAAAGATCGTCGCGGTTGCTGACGAAGGCATCGTCGGCCCGAAACCGGTCGATCCCGTGCAATCGCCGACGACGCAAGAAGGATCGACAGAAGGGAACCCAGCGGAAGGGAAGCCAATACAGGCACAGCCAGCACAGGCACAGCCGACCCAGGTGTATGAAATTCCCCTCTCGATGCTGCTGAAATATGGAGCGGTCAGTTTTCGTGGGCTGACGCTGATCCCCGTTGTGTTTGGGTTTTATTGGCAATGGCAGTGGTCGGGACCCGAAAGCTATCGACGTTTCCGCGGCAATCTTCCCGACGTCTCGTGGCTGCAAACTTCCTGGTTTGTTTACATCGCTGCGGCGTTGTGTTTCGTGTTGTTTGTGGTGCTGGGTTCGGCCGGTTGGTTCGCGATTCGTTTTTACGGCTATCGCATGACTCGCAGCGGCGATGACATTCGGGTCAGTTGCGGATTGCTGACACGTGTGTCGGCGACGATCCCGCGCGACAAAATTCAATTGGTCAGTGTGCAAAGCAACCTAGTCGCTCGGTGGCTTGGCTTGGCGACGATTCGCATCGAAACCGCCGGCGGTGCGGGCACCGAGAACAACAAACAGGCCGAAGGTGTGCTTGCGCGAATGTGGTTTGTGCCGGTTTGTCGACAGAGCGACGTCGACCGGCTGTTGCACGAAATCCGATCGGACCTTTCGGCCGGCGAAGATCTACCCTGGCAAGCGACATCGCCGCGAACCCGCCGCCGTCTGCTACGGCTGTATGTTGCTTTGGCGGTCTTGATCGGGTTGATCTATGGCTACTTGGGTGGCGTCGGCGGTTATTTCGCCACTCCCGTGTTTATTGGAATGGGCGTCTGGACGGCGATACGATATTCCCGTTCGCTGCGTTACGCCCGTGGCCCGGATCGTGTGGCGTATCGCAGCGGGTTATGGATTCGCCGCGCCAGCATGCTGTTCTATGATCGGGTGCAATCGGTGGTTGTGACGCAGGGCATCCTGGACCGCCGCTGGAACATGGCCCGAGTCAAGGTCGATTCGGCGGGCAGCGGTCCCGCCAAGCACCGGATCGAAGTCGCGTATTTGGACGCGGATTTCGCCGCCCATGAAGCCGCCGCGATTTGTGCCAGTGCAACCGGAATGCTTACCGGCGACCTGAAGCAATCGTCAGAAATCAAACGCCGTGACGACGCCGGCGCCGCGCCCAAAATGCTGCCCCGCCCAGTAGCAAGACCGTGACGCTACCGGGCTCCGGGACCGTCACAAAGTCAAAACGGTAATCGGTCGCCGGACCGGTTTGCTGGATGTAAACGCTGTAAATACCCGGCCCCAAATCATCGCCGAAGTTGTTGTTGCTGCTACCGATCTTGCCCAGCACATCGCCGCCCAAATCGGCCGTGCCGACCAACGCGTAGCCAAAAAACGAATTTCGCAGTGCCGAAAATTCACCGGGATCGATGAAGAAGTTTTCGGGAAACAACTCGCTGTCCTCGATCGCGATGAACAAGTTGTTGTCCGCTCCACCGCTGTCGAAGTTGGTCAGCCGTAGCTCGTCCCACGTGGATCCCGCGGTGACTTCGATGGTGAACAAATCGATCTGCTGGAAATCCGTCTGCCCGATCACGCTTCCAATGCCGGGTGTCGATCCCATGGCACCGGGCAACGCCCCCAAGTCATCGCCGGTGTAGCCAATGATGTCAAAATTGCTGTCGAAAATCGGATCGCCATTGGACAAATCACCCTGGATGGATTCGTCGTGCAACACGATTTCGCCAAACGCCGACGGTGCAATCAGCCAGCCCATGCCCACCGACAGCATCAGACCCAAGATCGGAAGTTTCATCGCAACGTAGAAAAGGAGAAAAGCAGAATTGAAGAAAAGAGGAGAAGCAGACGTTGTCGGCGAGACAATCCCGCTGTCCCGAGTTTACGGCAAACTGCTCACCGCAGGTTATTCCGCCCTCAAGCGGGTTTCACGGCGGTGTTTCCCAAAGCCTGTTGGAAAGGCCGAATTTTTCAGAAAACCCGGTCTAATCGTCAAAGTTTACCAGGGCGTGGGTCGATACCACTGTTGGGCGAGACGCCGGTGATCGACAACCCGAGGGTTGCCGGTCATCCATGCGGCTCGTGTGGGGGGCTTCCACACTCGTCCCGGTGAAGCTGCATGGCTGATGGTCTCGATCGAGGCTGCGGTCCTGTTGCCGGAACCGGTCCGCGCAGGCACATGGA
>JBCCRW010000027.1:0-23252 GCA_039201055.1 Planctomycetota bacterium
GACGAATTGAGTTGAACAGACGAATCGGAGTGGACCATGGCGATAAGAAAAGCAGTGGGGACGGGTGACGCCGGCAAGTCTCGAGCCGCGAACGAACGACGTGATCCGCCCGGCGACCCAAAAAGTGTTGGCGGTGGGATCCGCATCGTCGCCACAAATCCGCATCGCCACGCCGAATCGCACCTGCAATACGTTTGCAAATAAATGCGGTTCTTGCTACCCTCGATCCACCGGGGTTTTGAAATTCGTGCGGGCTTGACACGCGATTGCGTTCACCACGAAATGGTGTCCACCACGAAATGGCGTTCGCCACGAAATGGCGTTCGCGACGATAAAGATCACCGAAACCAGTCCAGGCCATGCCCACCTACGTTTACGAAACCATTCCTGAATCGGAGCGGGAAGAAGCGCTCGAATTCGAAATCGTCCAGCGAATGGCTGACGAGCCATTGACCCGACATCCGGAAACCGGTCAGCCGGTTCGCCGAATCATCAGCGGCGGCTTGTCGCTGCCGGTTTCTTCAAAGAAAGGTAGCTGCTGTTCTTCGAGTTGTTCCTGCGGCTGATCGAGCCGCCTTTTCCAACCGGACAACTCCGGAGTGTTTCGCAGCGACTGCTTCGCCCAGCTCTCTACCTGATCAACGGCTTTGCGTTCTCGCCCGATGATGTTTCATCATCCGGCGGTGGAACCGGCACAGTGGCCAGTCGCCCGTAGAACCGCATCGATGCTTCCGCGGCACAAACGGTTTTTGGATCGACGTCTCGAAGCTTCTTTAGCGACGCCTTTGCCGCCGGAAGCGGGCACGCGGTCAAATACATCACCGCGGCGTGTTTGACGAAACGCGTTTCTTCGCTTCCTTCGAGGAACAACTCGGCAACGCGATCCACCACGGACCAGTCTTCCCAGCGTGCGAGATCCGAAATCACCAGATCAGCAAGTGCCGGTTGTGCGAGCACCTTTCGCAAGGCGGCCGCCAATCGTTTTCGTGGGAACACCTCCAACTCGGTTCCGTGGATTCGAATCGCACTGATCGCCGCGAACGTATCCACATACGACGCCTTGGGATTGGCAAGGTAATCCCTTTCGATTCGCTGCAACCCGCTTTCGCCACGAAGCGACAAAAGACAGCCGATTGCAGCATCCAGCCCAGGATCAAACGTCGCATCATCTTGTCGCCTTTGAAGGAGTTCATCGAACAGCACCGCATCCGACTTCGCACCGCATTGGCTTAGGAACGTCCAACACAATCGCCGACGATGAACGGGCACGGTCCGGTCACGCAGTTGATCGATCACCCACTGACGGTCGATTTGGTCGCTCAACGCCGCGATGTCCTCCAACGTCGCTTCGGCGAATTCGTTGTAGGCATCGATCGCGACAACGTCGTCGGCGTGACGAAGATGTCGAAGAAAGTACCTCAACCGCGCGGGGCCTCGATCGGCCAAATCGCTCAAGCCGCGCACATAGCTCACCGCCGCGCTCGACATCGGCTTCGGCGAAACCCACTCGACGGGAGCTTTGCCGTAGCCAATGTGGAAAAAACGATCCGCTTTCGGCAATTTCTTGATGGACGCCACCTCGATCAAGGTACCCGCCAGGTCGGGGTCGCCTTTGATCACTTCGGTGACACGCATTCGATAAACGTGAAAGCCTTCCTGGTGCACCGAAACCGATTCACAAACCGTCAAGACGGCCGCCGACGACGTCTGCAGATCGTCGTTGATTGTCGGCGCGAGCGCCGAGCAAAACGGACAGGCATCCGTTCGCACTGTCCAAGAGGGAATGATGGCCGCCGCGAGCAGCAACACCGAAGCCAGCACAGTTCGGCGGAAAAGGTTCGCGACCCAGAAGGACACCGCCCGCATGGTTCCCAAACCGAGCCCCAATCGTCCATCCGCGTCATTCATCCCGAGCTTTCCCTGCCGTAGGCGTTGATATTGCGTCAAGCACTCCCATCAACAATGGCCGGTGCAAGATCGATCGGAAGATTAAACAATCTTCGTCGACGCTAACAAGCGCGATGTCAAATCGGCAGCCGGTTGCCGTCGCGGTCTAACCTGTGGCGGGAACGGTGCGGCTCCACCAAGCGCCTGCGCGCACCAGTACGCGGTCCTCAACTTGTAGGACTCCAGCCATGCGGATGTATCGGTGCCGGAATCGTGCAACTTTCGGAACGTCGCAATCGCATCACCAATTTCGCGGGCCCATGGGTGTCCCTCGGGTCCAAAGTAATCCGCTTCGGCGGTCCTTTCGACACCCCGTTTCAATAGCCGCTCCGCCTTGGCGATCCACTCCAATCCTTCGCCATCTTGGGTCGCTTCACGGGCGACCAGCGACGCGCCATGCACCAGCCGCGCGGCCGATTCGCTGAACCAGAGATCGCCAAAGTTCACCGCCCATCCCCAACCGTCTCGCTTCGCGGCCGCCCGACGCAATGTTTCCGAAGCTGCCGCCCACTCGCCGCGCATCATCTGCTCCAGGCCATCTATCCACATGAACCGTGCCGCCTCCAACAGTCGCTTCTGGTAGCAACCCTCCAGATTTTGCTCTGCCAACCAGCGGACTTCCGAATCGCCGAACGTGAGGGCGTGGCCAAGATAGAGTTCGCATTCGAACAGTGTGTTTTCGAGCAGCTTGTGCACATTCATGTGAAAGCCGCCCAGCTGCGCCCACCACCTTCCGCCGTCAAGTCGCGGATGCTGTTCGAGCAGACTTCGCAATCGGCCAAGGTCAGCACACATTTGCTCGCAAGTGTCACGATTGTCGATTTCACCACACTCCCACCGATCCCAGGCGTGACCCAGATCGCGATAGATCTCGTTGGCGATCGTGTTTGCTTGCTGCTGCGTCCGCTTGAACGCAGCGTCGTCAAATCCAGCGGGCGGATCGTTGCCCTCGACCACGAAAGTGATCTCCAAGCGAACAAGGCCCACCGCCGGATCGTTCCAGTCGGCCGTGCTGACCGCAACAAACTCAACCTTGTATGTCGTCTCGCGATGTGGATCGAAGCGCACCTTGCCAGACAGTCTGCCATCGTCGGAAAACAAAACGCCCGGGGGCAGACGGACAAGCGTTGGGGACTGCATGAACCCCTCTCGACTTGGCAAGCCATTCAGATCGGCGACTTCGATTGAATCTCCAACTTGGAACTTACCGAGATTGACGACGTGGTGGGTGACCTTGAGCCCGTTTCGGTTCGCACATCGATAGTGCTCGCTATAAAGCTCGACGCTTGACCAATTCCGGGGGCAGCCATCGCAACCATGGCACCGCCCATCACGATAGCTCGCATTCAAACCGTCATCCAAGTCGTTGCACTCGAGCCTCGAGTTGCCCGCATGCCGTTCAGACACAGTTGGAGTTTCCGGCGTGCGTTCAGCAAGAGCGTCCAGGTAGCGGGAAATTCTCAAATCCTCGCGCGTGGGTTCGCGACAATAGTTGCCGTCATCCTCGGGAACGTAGACGAGCCCGTGATCTTCTTCAATCGCCACTTGGTAGGGCGCAACTTTGCCGGCGGTCCAATCGGGTTCGCGGTAGTTTAGCGCGATGATTCGACCCAGTTTCCATCCACTTGGCCCGAGGTTGCACATCACAAAATCGCCAAGCCCAAAACGATAGCCTGACATGACATTTCCCTTCCCGAGCGTGACTGAGCGAAATCATCGATGTTCCGCAAGCAAAAGAGCAGAGTTTAACCTAAGTGGAGCGTCAAACTCAAATCCTCACATTAGCCGCTTGGCGCTGGCCTGGGCTGTCAAAAGGCTTGGGTGTAGCAAATCCGACTTGCGCAAGTTTTGTGCCCCGGCGAATACCGCGTCCCGGTGTTTGGGGTTTGTCACGGGTACGAATTGCGATTTCCCAAGAGGCTGATCGCAAGCGCGAAATCGATGCCGAAGGCACCACAGCCATTCGCCAGTGGTAAGTTTGGCGAGCCCCAAGCGAGTCAAACGCCACCACCGGAAGTCAGCGGCCAAGAAACCAACGGCCGCGATTTCGGCGGCTGTGCTGGTAAAGCGCTCGGGCGACAACCTCTTTTCCGGTTCAAACGGCTTAGTGATGTAGTCGAACGCTCCGCCGGACATCGCCGTAATGGCGGTTTCGGCGGTGCCGTGACCGGTGATCAGGATGATTGGGATTGGCGGATCCAATTCTCGTAGCTCGGCTACGAACTCGACGACCCGCTACGGGTTCGCACAGCGGACCTCATACAAGTCCGTCCTGCGGTCGTTCCAATTGCGGACCGAACCTCGCAAACGGTGCCGACGAAGAAGTTCCAGGTCGACATCGTGAATGACCACCGTCTCAATGTTCTCATTCGCCTGTGCTCCGATGCCATCGCGAGCGAAAGTGACGTCGCATGGTGTCAACACGGCCGATTGAGCGTAATGAATGTCCGCGTTCTGGACGAAAGGCAGGTTCCCGGTACATCCAGCAATCGTGACATAGACTTCGTTTTCAATGCATCGTGCCGCCGCGCAGTGACGGACCCGCAAGAAACCGTTTCGGGTGTCCGTGTTGAACGGGACGAAGATCAAATTCGCACCCTCTTGGACTGCCAGACGGCTTAATTCCGGGAACTCACAGTCGTAGCAGATCTGGATCGAGACCTTCCCGCAATCGGTATCAAACACCTCGATTTTGTTGCCCGGTTCGACGCCCCACCAGCGCTTTTCCGCCGGGGTAATATGAAGCTTGTACTGTTTATCGATTCGGCCATCGCGATGACACAAATAGGCAACGTTGAAAAGACGCCCGTCCTCGACAACGAGATGCGAACCGGCGATCAAGTTGACGTCGTAGCTGACCGCCAATTCCGCGAACAGTTCTAACATGTCGGGCATGAAATCGGCCAATTTCCGGGCACCATCGCCGGGACGCATATCGGGAAGCGTCGAAAGCAGCTGAACGGAGAACAGCTCCGGGAAAACGACGAAATCACACTTGTAATCTCCCGCAACATCGACGAAGTAAGTCACCTGTTTGGCAAATTCTTCAAAATCCTTGATCGCCCGCATTTCGTATTGCACCGCCCCGATGCGCACCGAGTCGACGATGCGGCGAAGTGCCCGCCTGCTGGCGGGAACGTAGTCGAGGTTCCGCCATTCCAAATACGTCGCGTACCCGCAACTTTCGACGTCCGACGGCAGATAATTCGGGATCAAGCCCTGCAGAGAGAAACCGTTGGCAATTTGAGCCGTCAGGACCGGGTCATAAATAGACTTCTTCACCACGCAATCGACGTACTGACTCGCCTTCATCTGATCCGCATACTTGTGATAGCCCGGCAAACGTCCACCCACGATCATCCGGCTAATGTTGTTGGCGACGCAAAACTCCTTACGCGCGTCATAAAGTCGTCGCGACAGACGCATGCCCCGATAGGCCGGGTCGACCATGATTTCGATGCCATAAAGAACATCGCCGCGGGGTTGATGGTTGCGAATAAAGCCCGAATCCGCGGACTTTTTCCAATCATGCCATTCCTTGTGATCTTCATAGCTCAGTCGGACGCTCGACGACGATGCGACCACGACTCCATCGATCTCAACAACGATCTGACCTTCGGGAAACATCTCGAGTTGGCTTTCGATCTGCTCGCGTCCCCACGGTTCCATTTTTGGAAAACACGCCAATTGCATCTCGATCAGTCGATCGTAATCCTCGATCCGTAGCTGACGAATATTGATTTCACGCTCAAAGTCCGTGATGTCAATTTCGGGAGGCTGGTTTTCTGATGCTTGTGTCGGTGGTTGCATGGTTTGTTTGATTGCGACGGGAAACGCTGATCCGCGATCTGGCGATCGGCGGCTACGAGAATGGGTGATCGGCGGCTACGTGAATTGTGATTTGGTCAAATACGTATACCCCGAAAGCGCCTGCTCCACTCGGCTGATCGCCATCCCGGCTTGCACGCGATTGATCTTGGATTCCTCCAACGCTTGCTCGACCTGGTCCTGAACCCGCTGAAGGATCTCGCGATCGTTGTACTGCATGTAACCGAGGACTTCGGACACGGTATCGCCCTTGATGATCGATTGAATGCGAACCTGTCCGTCAGCACAATCCAAATGCACCGCGTGCGTATCACCAAACAAGTTATGCAAATCACCAAGCGTTTCCTGATACGCACCCACAAAAAAGATGCCCAACAAATAGGGCTCATTGGGAATCAATGGATGCAATCGCAAGCTGCGTCTTGGTTTGCCGCCGCAAATAAAGGAATCCATCTTTCCGTCGCTGTCGCAGGTGATGTCACCGAGCACGGCAGACCGCGTCGGTTGCTCGTCCAGTCGGTGAATCGGCATCACGGGAAACATCTGCCCGATCGCCCAGGTGTCCGGCAGCGATTGAAACAGCGAGAAATTGACGAAATAAATATCTGACAGCAATCGTTCGAAGACCTGCATCTCTTCGCTGCGATCTTGAGTGACCTGTGCCAGCTCGCGTACGCGGTCACAAAGCTTGAAGTAGATCGTTTCCGCCGCGACTCGTTGCTCCAGCGGCAGGTAGCCACCGCTGAACAGGTTCATGCAAAGGTCCAGCGCAACTTGCGCGTCATGAAAGCTCTCGCGAAAATTCGAAGCGTTCAATTCATCAAGCGCCGCCTTCAAATCCAACACCGGTTGCTCAAAATCGTCCGGCAAATCATCGGCAATCTCAGAATCGGGGGCGACTTGTTGCGAAGATCCAAGCGTTTCAATGACCAACACGCTGTGGTGCGCCGCAACCGCGCGACCACTCTCGGACAACAAGCGCGGATGCGGCACCTCCGCTTCGTCACAAACCGTTTTGACATGGTAAACCACGTCGTTGGCGTACTCTTGCACCGTGTAGTTCATGCTCGATTCGTGATCCGACTGGGTGCCATCGTAGTCGACACCCAGCCCACCGCCGACGTCCAGGTAGCCCATCGCGGCGCCGCGTCGTTTCAAATCAACGTAAATGCGAGCCGCTTCCAAGATCGCGGACTTGAGTTGACGTATGTTTCCGATCTGGCTGCCGACGTGAAAGTGCAGCAGCTGAAAACAATCGGCCATGCCTTCGCTAAGCAACCGGTCGACGATGGCCAGCACTTCGGAAACCGTCAGGCCGAACTTGCTGCTGTAGCCACCGCTCGCCTGCCACCTGCCCGAACCTCGAGTGGCCAGTTTGACACGAATCCCAAACGTCGGACGCACACCGATCTCGTTGGCGATACGCAAAATCAGGTCAAGCTCCGTCGCCTTTTCGATGATCGGTAAAACCGTTCGCCCCATCTGGGCCGCCAACAGTGCCAATCGAATGAACTCTTCATCCTTGAATCCATTGCACACGACCGGCACCGAAGTGTCGCTCATCGCGATCGCGGCAAGCAATTCCGGCTTGCTACCCGCCTCCAATCCAAAACCCAGCTTGGCGGATTCGGTGGCGATTTGTTCGATCACATCGCGTTGTTGATTGACTTTGATGGGGAACACACAACGATACTGATTCTGGTAGTCGAAATCCGAAATCGCCGTCTTGAAGCACTCGTTCAAAAATCGCAGTCGGTCTCGCAGAATGCCGTTGAAGCGCAAAAGGACCGGCAGCTCGATGCCACGATCCACCAACCCGTCGACGACCTCCTTCAAATCGATGGGCCTCGGCTCGGAACGATCCGAGCAAACCGTGACGGTGCCTTGCTCCGATATGGAAAAATACCCATCGCCCCAAAGGTCAATCGCGTATTCCTTCATCGAATCGTCAATGGACCAAATTGTTTTGCTTTCTTTTAGTTGTTGCATCTGATTGATTGGCTAGCGTCTCGACAAGTAAATCCAACAGGCGTTGAAATCTCGATAGGCATCCCTTTGTCACGCGCTGGTTCAATTCCAACTCGATTCCCAAGTAGTCGGCTTGGTTATGACGATGGCGAATCGCGGTCGTCAATCCGTCGTCCACCCCCGCATAGGGTTCGTTGAAGCGAATTCGCAGCGCCGGTTCCCGCTTCAACATCGCCTCCCTCCAGCCAGCACAGAAGTCGGCCTCGTTGACGCGGCCCGGATCGAACAGCAAGCCAATTTCGTAAGGTCGCCAAACGCCTCGCATTCGCGGGGTAAAGGTATGGATCGACAAGTGAATCACTTGGTGCGTTTTGCATGAATGATCGACGCAATGCATGGCCCTCGATCGATACGGCGTGTAGTGCTCTTGTAGCAAGCGCTGACGTTGATCCGACGATGCCATTCTCGAATATTTCGAGAACAGGTTCTCATGATCCAGCGATCGGTTCAGATCCACCACCAATCGCGACACCGTCGCATAGAAGAACGGACATTCGAGATGTTCAGAAACGAACCTTGCGATTTGCAATGCACCCGGGTCGTAACCGCGGTGGCTGCGCAGGTCGGCTTTCGCTCCCGGTGAATCGAACCAAGATGCCCACGCATCGGGGATTTGATTTCCGCCATGTTCGCACGAGATCACAAAGGCGCGTGGCTTCATGGCTGAAACGGTTCCCAGCGGACCAGACAATCAGCCAGCTGCTCGTAGACGCCAAGCAAATCGTCGTCGCATGGCGTGTCGTGATTGGCCAAAGCCTGACGGATGCGATGGGAAAGCGTTCCCGTCTCGCGGATCACTTGCAACGGTGCAAATAGGTTGTCAACGGCCGAATCGCGACGGCGTGCTCGATCCAACAGCGTGGACCAGATCTTGGATACCTTGATGGACGGTTGGCTCAAGCCAAAACAACTCAGGTACTCGGGCATTTGAATGACAACGTGTTCGCCGTCTCGAATGGTCGCGTCCAAAATCGCACGAAGCGAATCGGTGTCGATCAACGCCTGTTGCTCCAAAGTACACCACTGCTGGTCGACTAAGTCGCGCAAAACCGAAACGATCGCCGCACAAATCGCGACATCCGCCCCGGGATACTCTTGCACATCCATGACGCGGATTTCAATGGAACCGCGATCAAAACGCGCGATGGCACCGCGAGCATTCAGAAACTCCGCACGCATCACGGGGCTCATGCGGTTTTCCGCGATCGCGGCACCGATCGGTCTGTAAACGATGCGATCGTATTCGTCCTGGTCACGAATCACTTCGGGAATCACCTTTCCGATCAAAGGCGGGATCGCGTCACAGTGATGGACATAGGCGTGCAAACGCGAATCCACGTTGCCGGTCCATTTTCGTCCGGCTATCGGTGAACTGGCGGCGAGCGCGGGTAACAGCGGAAGCAGCAAACGGATCGCCGTATGCAAGCGATAAAATTACTCGTCACCGTCGAAGGGTAAATTCAAATGAACGCATTGGACGTTGCCCCACCCGTGGGTCTTACAACCAAAAACCCGATGAAAATTCGCATAGATTTCATGGTTTTCGTGAGGCCACAAAACCACTTCGCGAGCGGGATTCATCCAGGGATGCATCGCGGTGGGCAGCAATCGCAATCCACAACGATCAAGACTGCGGCGCAGTCCACGAATGGCTTGTTCAAAGTGCCCCGCCAGAAGGCTTAGGTTGGCGATGGGCTCGGTCGCCTTGATTTCGATCACATGCAGGGCCAGTTCGTTCGACCATGTGACCGGTCCGACGGCAACATCCCCAACGACAGCCCCTTCGGCAACAAGGGCAAGCACCGAGTCCGCCATCGGACGGACATCCAATGTTTCCGCGTCGACCAGCATTTATTCGAGTTCGACGCCGAACGCTTCAAAAAGTTTGAGTGTCATGATTCGGAAGTTTGATATCGTTTCATCGAGTTTCCAATCGCCGGACCAACGTACGGATAATCCGCCGGTAAAGCTCCGCACCCATAATTTTGTCTTCGATCCCGGCGTCAAGATTGGGATTGTCGTTGATTTCAATCACATAGAAGTTGTCACCGACCTGCTTCAAATCCACGCCATAGAATCCGTCGCCGATCAGCGATGCGGCTTTTCGAGCCATCGCGACGCATTTCTTCGGTGCCAATTCAATGGGATGCGTTTCGCATTTGCCAAACTTTGGTTTCTCGCCGTTCTTGCCGTGCTTGGCAATTTGCCAGTGTCCGCGTGCCATGTGATATTTACAGGCAAACAGTGGACATCCATCCAAGACGCCGATTCTCCAGTCATAATCGGTCGGCATAAACTGTTGAACGATCAAAAGCTCTGAATGCTCGAACACCGATTCCATTTGTAGCTCAAGTTCGGCCTGGTTTTCCGCCTTCATAACACCAAGTGAGAACGCACTATCGGGTTGCTTGACGACGACGGGAAACACCTGGGGCTGGTATGTTTGATGATTCTTGTGAACGATCGTGGTGACCGGCGTCAGCAACTTGGCCCGGTTCAAGATCTGTGCGAGAAAGACTTTGTTGGTGCATCGCAAAATCGACAATGGATCGTCGATCACGGGCATCCCCGCCGCTTGGGCACGCCGAGCCAATCGATAGGTGTGATGCTCGACGGATGTCGTTTCACGAATGAACAACGCATCGAATTCAAACAAGCGCCCCGCGTCCGCGGCGGTCAACAATTCCGTTCGCACCCCCTCGGATTCGCCCGCCCGGATCAAGCGTTGCAGCGCCTTCTCACAGGACGGTGCCAATTCACCTTCGGCCGGGTCGTGCAGGACCGCAAGGTCGTATTTTGCAACGGTGCGGTTCAGTTTCCGCGAAACGGGACGACTAAAGAATTCGCGAGCGGCCTCCCGAACAAATTCACGGTGATTTCGAGGAATGTCAGATGTCGAAACCGCCCACAGATTTGCAATCTTCCATTTCTTTCTGTGCGTAAAGCGACAGCGCAGCAGTGGTGCGTTGAATTGTTGATGAATGGCACGGGCAAGCTGTTCATATCGTTTGGCCAGGTTTTTGCCAAAGTAAATACTCAATGTGAATTCTTTGGACCCGAGCGGCGTCAACGATCGCTCGATCAGTTTTTCAAGCGCCGGCGAAGCGAAGCGCACGCTGCGCGAAAGCGAGATATCACCGATCGTCATCACGTCGGGTTGAATTCGATGCCCACGGGCCTCGGCCAGCAGTGAAACGTAATAACCGGTTGACTGATACGCGTAGGATCGGCACAGGTTGCAAAAGCGGACCGATCGCGACGAGTCGGCAACGGCATCGGAAAGATAATTTTGTGGAGACCGCACCTCCAAGTCCGTTTGGTTTTCCGACCAGCCTTCGATAATCCAACGATCTTGAGAATCAATGATCAGCAACGTCTTCATTTGGCGTCCGAAGTTTCGGTATTTTCGCGTGCTCGAATCACCAGCAAGTTGGCATTGTAGGTCATCACGCCCAGCAGCAGCGCCGACGCGAATTGCAAGAACGAGGTGTGATAGTGGTGATCGCCGGACAGCGGATTGTCGTGCAAGGGGTCGGCGATCTCGATTTCGTCACGGGCGGTGTCATAGCCGTGAACGACAACGAAGTGTCCTTGCGGATAGCCGGCGATGTCGTCGGGTCGGTTCGCACGACCGACGACATGCTCGCGAGCTTCTCGGTAGAGCGAAGTCGCACTCAATCCACAAAGGACCGGCACCCGACTTCGCAGCGGATTGATCAACAGATCCGGTGCAAGCGGCTGGCTGTCAACAACGCCTCCCAATCGGATGAATTCGACGTAGGCTTTGGTGGCGTGAGAGAAACGGGTCCAATCGAGGCCGCAATCGCCCCGTTTTGCGTCGAGTTGTTTCTGCAGGCGGTCGATTAAAAAATCGGGTTCGGCCGCACGGGTACCGATCGCAAACCAGGTGGGATCAAACATCTGCAAGTTGAACGAAGTCAAGTTGACTTGCATGCCACGCTGAAGCGCGTCAACGCCAAGGGATACCGCCATGGTTCCGCCTCCGGGCAGCTCATGAAAGTGTTCCGTGGTCTCTTGGGCCGCCTGCGGCATTCCCCAGTACCGATAAATCGCGGCCAAGCACGCCGGGCCACAGGCTGTGTCCGTCGGCTGGGGTTGGATTTTGATCGGCAACGAAAATCGATCAGGGGTTGCTTTCATCAAATTCCGCTGGTTCTGGGAGCCAAAATGAAAGCAGACTCCCGCACAAATAGGTGAACGCCGCAACGATGCCGGCGGCCAAGGCGACATCGCCGGATGGCAAGACGGTCGCCATCCAACCCGTCAGTGCAGCAAATGATGTTCCGATCATTCGGCCGCCAATGTTGGCCGCAAAGCTCTCACCGGTGCCGCGTAGATGCAGCGGAAAGACTCGCGGCAGATAATTCCCCCAGAAACTGAACTGAGCGACCGTCAGCATTCCGGCAAAGAAGATGCCCGCTTTCAACCAGCCCACGTTTTCATCGGCGGCGACGAAGTAGACGAGGGGAACAAGAACGAGCCCCGGCCACTGGAAGGCTCGCAATAACCAACGTCAGCTGACGATCACCATCGCGAGAGTCGCCAGTAAGAATCGTCCTACCAGACCACCGATTTCTTGATACCCATTTACTTCCGCCGCAATGCGTTGTTCGGCTTGTTTTCGTTGGGGCACGTCCATGTCGGCCGTCAGCGTTTGCACCTCGGTCATACTCGGCACGATCGATGGCGTTTGCTGCAGGGCACCGAAGGCCGCGCCATAACTGCACGCGAACATCAATGTCGTCACGATGGTCGTGCAGCGATACTTTGATGAAAACAATTCACCGATGCTGGGACGTCGCAGTGTTCCCGCCGCCTTGTTTTGGGCCCACTTTGGTGACTCCGGCAAAAACGGACGCACAATGATTAGCGGAATCGCGGGAATCACGCCGGAAACAACCGTGTACCGCCATGCCTCGTGGCCACCGGCGATCTCCGGCAGCGACAGGGCATACTTGATGGCGATCAAATTGGCCGCGGTGACCAGCAAACCACCGACGCTACTGAACGCTTGGGTATAACCCAGCACCGCTTCGCGTTGTTTTGGGTTGTCAAACAGTTCGGCCAACCAAGCGACCGCCGCGACAAATTCAACACAAACACCAACGAAAACCAAACAACGAAACAACAGCAACATGGACAACGACGTCACGAACCCACAGGCCGTTGCCGAAAACGCGTACAGCAGAATGCTGAAAGTCAGCACGCGACGACGACCGAGCGCATCGGTAAGGTAGCCACCGGCAAGCCCAAAGACTCCACCGACCATCGCGGGCACGAAGAACAGCACGCCTCGCCAATACTCGAACTCGGGCGTGCCCGGCGCGATGCCGCCGAGTTCCGCGAGTGCCGGTCGCAGAATCAGCGGCAGCATCAGCAGTTCGTAGATGTCGAAAGCAAAACCGATCGCGGCGATGAAGCACACGATCCATTTCGTGCGAGTGGTGATCATTCAATGATGTTGGGGGACAATGGTGTAGCCGGTCTGCGCGACCAAATGTGTGAAATCGTTCCCAGGGGCATCACGATGCCAACCAGCAATAGCAAACAAGTCAGCCTGCCGAACGAGGAAACCAAGAACAGCGTGTGATACACTCCGGTGCAACAACCAAGGCAGTTCAAAATGGCCGCCCCGGCGAACGCTCCGGTGCAAACCGCAATCGAACCGGCGAAGTTGTAGATCCGCAGCAAACGAGATCGCTGGGATGCTGGGACGCCGTCGAACAATGTCAAGAACATGCCCAGTTCGTAGGCGGCCCACGCAAAACCGCTGACGATTTGAATGGCGGCGATCCAGTACACATTCGATGACGCGACCCACATACCGGCCAGTGGGACCAAGCCGAGTCCGCCGCACCACAGCAGCCGAGTCGAACCATATCGCTGAGCGACCCGTCCCCAAAATCCCATTGAGACAACTCGCGAGATGAACGCCAACGCAATCAAAAGCACGTAAGTTGCATGACTGAGTTTCAATTCATGCAGCATGTAGGGCACAAAGAACGGTCCGCTCATTTGGATGAAGACCTGCATCGCGATCAGGTAGGCGAGCAAGCGTTTTGCGGCCGAGCTGAAACCGATTGAAACCGGTTCGTAGCCGTAGCTGGCCGGAACGCGGACAGAGTCCTCGTCGTAGCCGTCGTTCGCCAGAACGCGGACCGCGGCCTCCCCGTAGCCGTCGTTCGCTAGAACACCGACCGCGCTCTCCCCGTAGCCGTCGCTGGCCAGAACACGGACCACCCCCTGTTGTCCGGCTTCTGGCGAAGGCCGGCTACGTTCGACGATTCCTTGTCCGGCTTCTGGCGAAGGCCGGCTACATACGACGACTTCCGGTCCGGCTTCTGGCGAAGACCGGCTACCCGTGCTCTCACCCGTTTCCGTTTGATGCAGAAGCACCGCCGAGGCGAGCCGGGACACCGCGGCCAATGCAAACAACACGGCGAATGCCTCAAGCGTCCGCTCATACTTCGCAGCGATCGACAAAATGCCAGCGGCGACCATCAGCGATGCGAACGTCGTGATCTGCTGTAAACGCGTCCGCTTGGCGAAAAATCCGATACGGCGATCGCGCGGAACAGCGTCTTCCACCCATGCGTTCCATGCCGGACCGACGCTGTAACCGGCGGCCCAATAAAGCGACGCCACCAACAGCATCACGCTTAGCGAAAGGGTGCCCCGCACGGCGAAATAGACCAAAGGAAAAAACGCGGCCGCTTGCAGGGCCGCCCCCAGCACAATCCAGCGTTTCACGCTTCCGAAGATTCCGATCAACTTGGGGGCGACCAACTGCAGCGTGCCACCAACCAGCACGGGAGCACTGGCGATGATGCCGGCAAAGGCCTCGCCGATCCCCGCGGCCAGTGCGAACGCGGCAAAGTAGGTTTCGCCAAAGCCGACCATGCCGCCGACGCACGCGGCATCGCCGAGGCTGCGGTTGAGATTTTGATGGGTGACGTTGGAGGGTATCTGCTGAGGGTTGGCAAGCATCAAGATGTTCATCAACGGAATGACGGCAAGCCTCCGGCTTGCAGTGCTCTGTGAAATCAGACTCGGGGCGATCTGGCCCGGCGTGTGCTCTCTAGGCAGCCGACGTGCCATCGAAGCGAAAGTTTTTCAAAAGCGTCGAGAACAAGCCGTTTTTGCTTCGCGGTCAGAACGTTCGCGAACAAATCGTGGGAGCGATGCGGAAACTTTTTTTCCACATGGAAATTTTTTTCGAGAAAACATTGCTGCGCGAGTCAGCGAACCGTGAATTCCAACCCCTTCCATTCCTCACCGGAGGCTTCGTCGACCCCATGTTCGCTTCATCCCGAATCGCTCGATCGACCGACGCGAGCCGATTACGAAAACCTCTTGGCTTGCTTGGCCGACGTGCCCAGAAACGTCGCCACAAGAAACGCTCGCGGCGTCTGCTTGCTGCGACTGGGCCGCTATCGCGAATCACTCGACGTTTACTGGCCCATGGCGCTGCATCCCGGTACGGTCAACGTTCGTCGAGATTTGCCCGATGAAGTCTTGCTGAACTACGCAAGCGGATTGCTGGCTTCGGGATTGCCGAGCGGTTGCCTGGACATTCTCGGCCAACTGCAAGATCGCGACGCACGGATGGCGGTCAAACTGCGAGACGCGATTGAAAACTGGCGTCGCTCGTTGTCGTTCTGGTGCCGGATGGATTGGAACCTGAATCGCGCGGAGCCAACGTCGAGCATCATCCCTGTGGATTTTGAGCTGGGTGTTTGGCCTCCGTTTGGGATTGTCCTGCCGTCGAAGCGTCCGCTGGCGGCGTAAACGTCCGACGCCAAAAAATGCGTAGCCGTCGCTGGCCAGAACGCGGAACTGCCCTTTTGAGCCGTAGCCGTCGTTCGCCAGAACACGGAACTCCATCGCGACGCGAAAAATCCGGCTTCTGGCGAAGACCAGCTACGGGACCAACAATCTGGCTTCTGGCGAAGACCAGCTACAGTTCGTCGCGCAACATCCGAGTCTTGCGAAGATGCGAATAGGTTCTCCAAAACCGGTCCCAATAATCCGGCTCAAACGGACGCACTTCAGGGTAGCCCGGAATGACGCATCCGGAATACGCGTAGCTCGCAAACTGATCCACGTCCACCAACCCTGCCCTTTCGGGATTACGTGCGATGTATTCGCCTACGGCGGTCACGGCCGTTTCTTGACGCTCCTCACCTTGCAAGACATGGTCATACGCTTGCGACTGTAGTTCAAAACCAATCTTCTTCAGCGAATCGTTGACTTGCTTTCGAAACCACTTGATTGCAGGGATTTGGTCGCTTTCATCAAGCACGCCAAACCAAAGCATGTGGAAATGATCCGGCATCAAACAATAGATTGGGCAAGCAAATGCGTAGCGAAAGGTAGCATGCGCTAGCAGTTCACGAAAACGATAATAAAAAGTTGGCCCAAGCCAACCCACTCGTCGATCCTCAATCGCCTGCGACCAATGTACATAGGCTTGACCCCGATAGAATTCGCGGGGCAATCGTTTGAGTCGACGCTTTGTTTTCGGAACATTTGGCATCGCAATATTGTGTCACGATACGCTTTCGCCTGCTACTTCGTGGAGGAATTCCTGCAAAACACGCCGTGGCCGTCGCTGGCCAGAACGTGGAATCCCTCCCAACGCGTAGCCGTCGCTGGCCAGAACACGGAATCCCTTCGAGGCGTAGCCGTCGTTCGCCAGAACACGGAACCCCTTCCAGGCGTAGCCGTCGCTGGCCAGAACGCGGAACTCCATCGCGACGCGAACAATCCGGCTTCTGGCGAAGACCAGCTACGGGACCAACAATCCGGCTTCTGGCGAAGACCGGCTACGGGACCAACAATCCGGCTTCTGGCGAAGACCAGCTACGGGACAAACAATCCGGCTTCTGGCGAAGACCAGCTACGTTCCACGCCGAGCGTTTCATCTTCATCGAGACCGTTGCCGCTTCGCAAACCGAAGCGCCTTGGATCGCGTCGCCTCCCAAGCACTTCCCATCGCGGACGCGTCCGCAAAACGATCGCGTGGCCGAACCTCGATCGATTTTTTGATCACGTGGATCGAATCACGATGCAGCCGACGACGTAGATTCGCGGCACCGGCCGGCGGCCAATCGAACGCATATTCCGGCCAGTGCCCTGAAAACATGCGATACAAAATCAAGTCGATGGAAAACACATCGCTTCGCATCGACGGTTTGCCCATCGCTTGATCGGGCGCCATGTAGCCAATCGTACCCGTGCCCGAACCCGACGCGGTTGTCATTGCCACCTTCGCGATGCCAAAATCGGCCAGCCGCAGAACTCCGTCATCAAATAGCAAGATATTCTCTGGCTTGATGTCGCAGTGGATGACCGAGTTTTCATGCGCGAACGCGACGGCCGAAAGGATCTGTGAAGCGTAGTCGAAAGCCGTTTCAAAACCGAAACGTTTCTCGAGTCGATCCGACAACGTCTTGGATGCCAACGGCGACGCCATGAACAGGTGACCGGATTCGAAACCCGTATCGCGAACCGGCAGGATGCCCGGATGCTCCAGCCCGATTGTCAATCGGACCTCGCGGCGAAATTGGTCCAACAAAACCTCATCCACCAGGTCAGCCGAAACGACCTTCAACGCCACCGGCATTCCCAACAAAGTGTCGGTCGCCGCAAACACGGTCGCAAAGCCACCCGAGGCAATGCGGCGATTCAATCGGTACTTTCCAAGTCGCGATCCGACACGAAGACGGTGCTTGGTCAGTGTTGGATTCATCAATGAGTAAAAGTTTGCCGCAATCTGGAAAAAGTCTTGCCATGATTCCGCCCTTCGTGAATCCCGGCACCACGGGTTTCTAGCATTTCCGCCTTTCGCGGACCCATTTGGCACACCTCGTGCCAACTCGAACCATCGGGTTCATGGGCATCATTCGCCAGACAACGATCCCTAAACAACGCCGTCAGTATACGAGCGACTCATTCTCGCCATCCAACGGATTATCAAATTTGAAATCAACACTGCGTTGGGCAGCTATCGGATGCCTGCTCATCTCCCATCCGGCCACCCAAGCGAACGACTGGTCCAGCTGGCGAGGGCCAGAGCAAAACGGAGTCTCACGAGAGACGGGTTTGCCGAAGGACTTCGACGACGTCAATTGGATGAAGAAAGACATCAGTTGCCGGTCCGCCCCAATCATCATGGATGGCAAGGTTTATGTGGTCAGCAAAGTTGGCGAGGGGGCCGACGAATTGGAGCGAGTCGTCTGCATGGACGCCATCAACGGTGACGTCATCTGGGAACATCGCTTCCCGGTTTTCTTTACCGATATCGTCAGCGTTCGACTCGGTTGGACCATCCCCGTTGGCGATCCCAAAACCGGCAACGTCTATATTCATGGAACCCAGGGCTTGCTGTTCTGTTTCGACGGCCAAACGGGCAAGGTCAAGTGGCAAAAATCACTGACCGAAGAATTTGGTCGCATCACCGGATACGGTGGCCGAGTGACCAGCCCGATCGTCGATGGCGACTTGGTATTAATCAGCATGCTCAATTCGAATTGGGGCTCCCAAGCGGGTGGCGGCTGCCGATTCTTTGCATTCGACAAACTTACCGGTCAGGTGCGTTGGTGGAACACAACCGGGATTCGGCCGACCAATACGTATAGCTGCGTTCCGGTCGTCACCACCATCGATGGACAGCGGATCCTGATCAGTGGCGGAGGAGACGGGCATCTGCATGCGTTTCAAGTTCATACCGGAAAGAAACTTTGGAGCTTTGAATTGGGGAGCGGCGCGATCAACCCGTCGCCAGTCGTCGACGGTGGCCTCGTCTACGCCGCTCACGGTGATGAGATTCCCAATCGTCCAACCGTCGGCCGCCTGACCTGTCTGGACATTAGCCGCGGCACTCCCAAGGTCGTCTGGGACCTTGATGGAATCGAATTTCATTTCCCATCACCAACACTCGACGACGGAAAACTTTTCATCCCGGACCGTCAAGGACGAATGTATTGCTACGACGCCAAGACGGGCCAGCGACTTTGGCGGTCTAAATTTGGCCGCCAATCATTCGGCTCGCCCGTGCTCGCCGATGGAAAAATCTACCAAAGCGATGTGTATGGGAACTTCTCGATCTTGGATGCAAACAACCAAGGAAAAGTGCTGGCCAGAAAGCGATTTCAACCCGCCGATCCGCGGTTCGATGTGGAGGTCCCCGGATCCGCGGCAATTGCAAATGGATGTGTTTATTTTGGCACGACCGAGGAGTTTTATTGCCTGGGTGCATATAAGAAAGTCGACGTCGAAGTCGCCGCTCAAGCGCTTGATCCGGGACCGAATCCCGAAGGAGAGCCCGCCCAATTGTTGGTGTCTCCCGCCGAGGTTTTTGTGAAGCCCGGAGAACCCATTCGCCTGAGCGCGAAATTCTTCGACGCAAACGGCCGCCTTGTCGGCAACGCCGAACCGGAATATCGCCTCGCATCCATGGGTCCGGGACCTGGTTTGGGTGCCGATGCTGACCCACCCCGATTAGAAGGCGGACTAAAGACTTCCGCGTTTACTGCCCCAAAGTTACCTGGCGGACAGATGGGCGAAATCATTGCCAGTGCGAATGGCCTGAACGCGAGGGTACGAGTCTTGCAGTATCCAAGCTTTCCATACAAGGAAGATTTTGAGACGACAAACATTGGCTTGATTCCCGAGGGATGGACGAATTCCCAACTGCGTTTCGTCATCGAAGAAATCGATGGCAACCGAGTGCTGACCAAGACAGCGACAATCGCGGTTCCGTTCTACCGTGAGTGGTACGCGTTCATGGGCCCGCCGGAAATGGACGGTTACACGGTGGAGTCGGACCTCATGGGTGAAAAAGTCGGCGAGAATATGCCCAACATGGGCGTTACCGCCAATCGCTACACACTTCAAATGGTTGGCAACGAGCAAATTTTGCGGCTGACCGCTTGGGACGCCGTCCCTCGTGTCTCCGCGGAGCTCGAGTACCCATGGGAAGCAGGCACTTGGTACCGAATGAAGCTGACCACCGTACAAGCCGAAGCCAACACTTTCAAAGTGCTTGGCAAAGTCTGGCCGAAACGAGAAGCGGAACCGGACAGCTGGACCATTGTGTTGGATGACCCCAACCCGAATCGCAATGGACCGCCCGGACTGTACGGGTCCGCGCTGGGTATCCAACCACCGAAACCCGGAACAAAAATCTTCTACGACAACGTTTTGGTGCAATGACTCTGCCGGATTGCCGATCGAAGACTGCATGAAACATCCCTGCAATCGTCGCGGCGCGTCCCACCCGACTCAGTCCGCTCGTCCGGTGTCGCCTCCAAGGCGCAAATTCCCCGCAAGGCAAATATTGCCTCGAAGGCGTACATTCTTGGGGCAGGGATGACGATGCGGCGATTTGGCAGATGCATCGCATTGGCGATCGCGCTCACATGCGGTTCCGTGGCGGGGCAAACGCTCCAATTGCCGCCTCTGGCCGAATCTGGCAGCGTCCCGAATGATCTGTCGATGTTTCGGACGGATGCGTTCGACGGCCCGAGCACCGCGACGCGTCAAAACAACTTCACCGAGTTTCCCGAATTCGACGGCGGCTTGGTGGTCGCCAATGAAAGTGTCGCGTTGCGGATCGGTGGTTTTATTAAAGCGGATTTCATATCCGACTTGGACCCGATCGATTCGACGGATACCTTTGACACCACGTCGATTCCCATTGACGCGGTCGATCGCCAGAACGTGCGGTTTCACGCTCGACAATCACGTCTTAGCTTTGACACTCGCTGGCGAGTGCGTGACCAAGTGGCGCGTGCTTTTGTCGAAGCGGACTTCTTTGGGAACGGCATCAATCGCAGCGACGCGTTTCGTCTACGACATGCTTATGGAACCATCGGACGGATCACTGTCGGTCAAACCTGGACGACGTTTACCGACCCATCGGCGGTCCCGCAAACGTTGGATTTTGAAGGCGCGGTCTCCAACGTCAATCGTCGCCAAGGATTGGTCCGTTTACGATTGCCGCTTTGGATCGATGGAGCAAGCTGGGCCATCGCATTGGAAGATCCTCGCGTCGTGATCGAAGTGCCCAGTGGCGTCGTCGGTGAAGCCCGGCGCGAAACACCTGACTTGATCAATCAATTGCGGTACGCGCGGGATTGGGGTGAATTTCAAGCTGCCGTGGTCGTCCGTGAAATTGGGTTTCAACCGGCCGGCCGCGAGGTCGATCGCGGGACCGCGTGGGGCGTTAACCTGACCAGCTCGGTCTTGCTTGGCGAGCGTGGCCGATTCTATTCGCAGATCACTTTTGGCGATGGTATTGGCAGCTACCGCGGCAAACCCGATGTCGTCGCAACCGGCCCGACCGATGCGGAGGTGCTGGGCAGTTTCGGTTGGATGGCCGGTTACAAACACGTTTTGGGTGAACGCTGGACATCAAATGTGACGTTCAGCCACCTTGAATTGGACGACGTCGCCGGACAAGACCCGGGCAATTTGGCCGAGACGACCTATAATGCAATCAACCTAATCAACAACCCCTACGATCGAGTTTTTTGGGGCGTGGAATACCTTTATGGCGAGCGCGTCAATCAAGACCGTCGTGATGCCGACGCCACTCGGCTGCAAATGTCACTTGGGTTTTACTTGCCGTAGGGCAACTACTGAACCAGCAACGAGTCGATTTCAGCAGCCGCTTGTTTCGCTTGCCCAAAGGCGGAAAGCGCATCAAGCCGTGTGTTGAAGAGCGTGCGTTGCGCGGTCAGCAATTGCACGAAATCGGTCTCCCCCGCTTCGAAGGATTCCAGCGCGAGTGAATACGTTTGCTGGGCGATGGGCACCACCGTTTCAAGAAGCCGCTCGTAACGCAAGCGCGCGACGTTGTACCGCCCCGTCGCATTGGCGAGACGCCGCTGCAGGCTCAATCGCGTTATATCGATCGCTTCCGACGCGGCGTGAATCTCCGCCCGCGCGGCGCGAATATTGCCTTGGTTCCTATTTCGGATAGGAATGGGCACACTCACCCCAACGACCGCAAAGGGATCGTCCGTTGCCGAATCCACTCCAACGCCCGCTTGGGCCGTGACATTGGGAACGACTGCGGCACACGCCAATCGCAATGCCCACCGAGTGCGCCCGAGTTCTTCATTGGCCGCAGCGACTTCAGGGCTCTGCGCCAGGATTTCCGCGCCGAGTTGTTCCCACGGTTGTTCGGGAAGCGGCTGGTCAAAATCGCCGGCCAGATTGCCGGGTGGCAGCTCCTCCAACCCCATGGCCGCGGCGAGTTGACGACGATCGGCCAACAACTGCTCCCGCGCGTTCTCCGCGGTGATCCGTGCCCGTTCGACGTCGACCCGCGTCTGCAACCAAGCGATCTCCGACAACTCACCAGCCTTGACCAATTCCTCGACGGTTTCTGCAGCCTCTTCAGCGACCCGCACCAACTGCTTGGCCAACTCGAATCTTTCCTGAGAAACGGAAGCGGCCGCGAATCCCGATCGGACACTCGACAGAATTCTCAGTCGAATCAATTCCAATTGTGCCTGTTGCACTTTGACTCGGCGGGCTTCGACTTGCTGGGCGATTCCCAACTTGTTGGCGGTGACAATCTGCTGCGAGATGGAGACGGAGTGAAGTCCGCTCGAGCTTTCGTTCCCGATCTCCTCGGACTGATATTGTAGCGCCGGATTGAATGGCAAACCTTCTTGAACGTACCGCCCGCGTGCCGCATCGACTCGCGATCGTTGTTGTCTTATCGAAGGGTGACACTGAAGCGCGAGCGCTTCGACGTCACCCAGGCGGAGCGAGGCATCGGAGGAATTCGATGCGTCTGAGGGATCGGAGGCATCCGAGACGAGTTGAACTTCCACGCTGTCCAGCGGCTCATCAGGAGATCCTTTACTCGCAAACGATGCGGTATGGAAGTTCTGCGTGGTGGATAAGTCCGTGTGTCTCGCTGTCCCGGTTCTCGCGACGGCTGCACGCCCCGCTGCTTGCTCAAGACGCTTCTGAGGCGAGAATGTTGCTGGCGTCGGCGTTCCTCTCGAACGGCCTGCGGACTGGCAACCGCTGAATACAACGATTGCGACCCACGTGAAGATCGTTGGCAATCGACCGCCGGCCATGTTTGTTGACGACAAAGAGTCCTCCCGACTCGAAAACGACATGACCTCCCAACAAGCAAGACCGGGTACGTTTAAATGGAATCTTCGGCATTCCCCCGAGCACGCGGTCGACACGCGTCCGTAGCCGCCGATCATTCGCTGTGGGGAAGCTGCAACGACTGGGTCGTCTCTACCGACAGCGACATCCAAGATCGACCCAACTCACTTCCAACGGGTCGGTGTCGCGCCTGCCACACCTGGTGCCCAGGCTCCGGCCTGGGAACGAGCCCGCGAAGGGGCGCGAGACGTTCGATTTGTCGACCGGCGAAGCTGCCAAGGTGATGC